>CACXCL010000083.1 GCA_902766115.1 uncultured Ruminococcus sp. | reverse complement strand
CCTTCGTGAAATCGTGCTCCGTGCCGGGGTCGGCCTCGCAGACCATGTCGAGATGACCCTGGAGTACCACCGACGGCGCGCTCTCTCGCCCGGGAGACGCTTCCTTCGTCACAAAGACGTTGTTCGCCCCGTCGCGGTACGCGTCGAGCCCTCTCTCCGCGGCGAATCCGCAGATATAGTCAGCGATCCCCGCCTCGTTGCCCGAGCCCCGGGGGATACGGGAGATCGCCTCGAAAAACTCAAATACTTTTTTTGATTTTACGTCTTCAAACATAAGAGCCGCTCCTCTTTTGATTTATCACACTAAATAATAGCAGAAAACGTCCGATTTATCAAGAACGGGAGCGATTTTTTCACGCCCGTTTCAAAAAAATCATACAAGTTTCTGCAATAATATTTAATAATTCGCCCGCGTGTGGTATAATTAGGGTATCTATAGGCAAATTACGGTGGAAGGAGGCGTAAGACGTGGGCAAACTGTTATCGTTCCTGAACTCGGCGGCCGACGCGCTGACCGCGAAGCGGCCGACGTCCGCGCTGATCCTTGCCGCCGGCTCCGGCGAGAGGTTTTCCGACGGCGGGACCGTCAAAAAACAGTTCTTCCCTGTCGGGGGCGTTCCCGCGGTGCTGAGGTCCGCCCTGGCTTTCGACGGATGCGACGACGTGACGGAAATCATCGTGGCGACGGGCGAGGACGACGTCGAGAAATGCAGGTCGATCCTCGACGGAAAGCTCACAAAAAAGCTCACCGTGGTCCCGGGCGGCGCCACCAGGCGCGAGTCGGCAGCCGCCGCGCTGAAAGCGGTGGATCCGGAGTCGAAATATATCGCGGTCCACGACGCGGCGAGATGCCTCGTCACCGAAGAGCTGATCGGAAAAGTGCTCCTTGAGGCCGTGCGCCACGGAGCCGCCGCCGCCGCGGAAAAGGCGACGGACACCCTGAAGAGGTCCGACTCCTCCGGGCTGATCGCCGAGACCCTCGACCGGGAATCCGTGTGGATGGTCAAGACCCCGCAGATCTTCCTCGCAAATATGTACCGCGCCGGTATGTATACTGCGATAAAGGACGGCGCGGAGGTCACGGACGACTGCATGCTCGTGGAGCGGCTCGGCTTCAAGGTCAAGCTGGTGGAATGCGGCAGAGAGAATATCAAGATCACTTACCCCGCCGACGCTGTCATAGCCGAGGCGATCCTGAAAGACCGCGAGAAAAGAGCCGCGCCGGCGAGAGAAAAATCCGACAAGGAGAACGGCAGGAAATGAGGATCGGACACGGATACGACGTACACCGCACGGCCCCCGGGCGCCGTCTCGTCCTTTGCGGAGTCGGGATCGACTGCGAATTCGGGCTCCTGGCCCACTCCGACGGCGACGTGGCGCTCCACGCGCTGACCGACGCACTGCTCGGCGCGGCGGGCCTGCCTGATATCGGAAGGATCTTTCCCGACACCGACGACGCGTGGAAAGACGCCGACAGCCGCGACATCCTGCGGCACGCAGTCGCCATGGTGAGAGAAAAGGGGTTCGAGCCGGAATACGCCGACGTGACCGTGGTCGCGGAGCGGCCGAAGCTCTCGCCGTATATCGAAACGATGCGCGAGGAGACCGCCCGGGCTATGGATATCGACCCGTCCCGGGTGAACGTAAAGGCGACCACCGAGGAGAAGCTCGGATTCACCGGATGCGGCGATGGGATCGCCGCTCACGCCGTCGTCCTTCTGAGAGAGTGACGGCCCGGCGGGCCGCAGAGCCCGAGTCCCCGCGGCCCGCGCCGGACCCGTATGATAAAATCCGGCCCCGCGGCGAGACGATCCGTATCCTTTGTTTTGCACTTCCCTGTCGCCCCGGACCGGACGGATACTGTTCCGGGAGCCGACGGATCGGCTCAGTTTTATGATATGACGCGCCATGTTTTCCGTGACCGCAAGTCGCGGAAACGCAGGCGACAACCCACCGTGGAAAAATGGAGAACACCGTGAAAGAGAGAAATTTCATCATCAATCCGTCCCTTCTGGCGTGCGATTTCCTCCACCTTGAAAAAAGTCTCGCCGATACGGTCGGAGCGGGTGTGGAAATGCTCCACGCCGACGTGATGGACGGCGTGTACGTGCCGAACATCAGCTTCGGATTCGATATCATCGAAAAGATCTGTTCCGTCGTCACCGTTCCCATGGACGTGCATATGATGACGGTCGTGCCGGAGAAATATCTCGAGCGGCTGCGGGACGCGGGAGCGTACTCGGTGACCGTCCACTCCGACATCGGCGACGCGGACAAAGTCGCGGGCATACTGAAAGACGTCCGCGCTCTCGGCATGAAGGCCGCCGTGGCGCTGAAACCCGCATTCGGAGCCGAATGCGTGAGGGATCTCATCCCCCTTTGCGACATGGTCCTCGTAATGACCGTGGAACCCGGCTTCGGCGGGCAGAGATTCATGGAGCGTATGCTCCCGAAGATCGCCGCCGTCAGACAAATGGCTGACCGCGACAATCCCGCCGTGTCCGTCCAGGTGGACGGAGGCGTCAACGTTTCGAATATCGGCTCCTGCGCGGTCGCGGGGGCGGATAATTTCGTGGTCGGAACGTCGTTCTTCCGTTCCGGCGATCTGCCGCGAGCCGCGGCATCGCTCAAAGCGGCGGCCGAGGCGGCTGTAGGCGGTATTTCCGCGAGGGAAGAACCCTGATACTTAAAAAAGAAAGGAGACGAGGTGTATGACTGACGAGATCAGAGAAGCCGTACCGAAGATCGAGGAATTACTGAAAGAAAGGCAATTTCACGAGCTCCGAAGTATGATGACCGCGTTCGAACCTGCGGACGCGGCGATGATATTTGACCTGATCGACGAGGAGTACATCCCCATCCTTTTCAGGATCCTGCCGAAGGAGTCTGCGGCGGACTGCTTTGTCGAGAAGGACAGCGAGACCCAGAAAACCCTCATCACGGCGTTCAGCGACAAGGAGCTGAGCGCGGTCATCAGCGACCTGTTCGTGGACGACACGGTCGACATCATCGAGGAGATGCCCGCGAATGTGGTCAAGAGGATCCTCCTTCACGCCGATCCCCAGAAACGCAAGGAGATCAACGAGATACTGAACTATCCGAAGGACAGCACCGGTACCATCATGACCACGGAGTTCGTGGATCTGAAAGCTTCCATGACCGCCGACGACGTGTTCCGTCACATCCGCAAGACCGGGCTGACCAAGGAGACCGTTTACACCTGCTACGTCACGGACAGCGGCCGTCACCTGATCGGAGTCGTGACCGTCAAGGACATTCTTACGGCACAGGATGAAAACGCCACCGTCGGGGACCTGATGGACGAGCAGGTCATCAGCGTAAACACCCTGGACGACAAGGAAGAAACGGCGAGAGCCATGTCGCGGTACGACCTTATGGCCATCCCCGTGGTGGACAACGAAAACCGTCTGGTCGGGATCGTCACCTACGACGACGCCATGGATATCATCGAAAGCGGAGACACGGAAGATATCGAGATCATGGCGGCTATCACGCCGACCGACAGACCGTATCTCAAAACGAGCATCTTCGACACCTGGAAAAAAAGGATACCGTGGCTGCTGCTCCTGATGGTTTCCGCCACTTTCACCAGCAGGATCCTCCAGCACTTTGAGGATTCGCTGACGTCCTCCGCCGCCATGGCGGCGCTTATCGCTTTCATCCCGATGCTGATGGACACCGGGGGCAACGCCGGAGGTCAGGTCTCGGTCACGATCATCCGCGGACTTTCGCTTGACGAGATAAAGATGAGCGATATTTTCCGCATCCTGTGGAAAGAGCTCCGTGTGGCGGTCCTGTGCGGCCTTACCCTTTCCGTGGTCAACTTCGGCAAAATGATGCTTATCGACCGGGTCGGCATGCCCGCGGCTTTCGTGGTCTCCATCACCCTGGTCGCCGTGGTCATCATAGCAAAGCTCGTCGGCGCGACTCTCCCCATCCTGGCGAAGCGAATAGGCTTCGACCCGGCGGTGATGGCGAGTCCGTTCATCACCACCATCGTGGACGCGCTCTCCCTGCTCGTTTATTTCAACGTGGCGAGATTGATCATCGGCGGATAGAAAAAACCGGAAAAATCCCCTTTTTCTCTTGACTTCGTACTCATAAATATTGTATAGTAAACATAAGACGAATCAGAAAAATTCGATCCGTAAACGGAGGTAATTATAATGGCATTTTTTGACGGGCTTCAGAAAAGCGTCACCGACGCAGCGGCGGCCGCCGCTAAAAAAACAAGCGAGCTCACGGGCATCGCAAGGATCAAGTTCAACATAAGGGCGGAGGAAGCGAGACTCAGATCCACCTTCTCCAAGATCGGGAGCCTTTTCTACGCATCCGAGAGAGAGGGCGCGGACAACGCCTCCGAGATCGCCACGCTCATCATGCAGGCGGACAAGATCAAGGGCGACATCGCGGCGTACAGGGAAAAGCTGGCGGAGTACAGGAAGACGACGATCTGTCCCTCCTGCGGAACGGAGGTACCGAAAGACGTATACTTCTGCCCCATTTGCGGACTCAAGCAGGAAAGACCCGAGCCCGAGGAGAACGATGACAGCGACATCGATATCGACAGCGTGATCGACGACACGTTTGACGGCGAGAGCAAGGACGACAAGGAAGACTGAGCGCCGTGCGGCGCGTCTTCACCCAAGATTTATACAACACGGCAGAACGAAAGGTGACGGAAGATAAAAGATCCTCCGTCGCCTTTTTTCAAAAAGAAAGGAATTGCCCATGAAAGACAACAAAATCGCGAGGCTGAGGGAAGTTCTGACCGGTCGGTTCGACTTTGACCTCAACATGCCGGAGGATTATCCCCCCATCGAGGCGCGCCCCACGGAAGAGGGCGGAGTCAGAGACCGATTCTTCGCCGCGGTGGCGGAGCTGCCGGACGAGCTGAACGTGATCCGTCCCTTCAGCCCCGACGGATTTCCGGAGTCAGACAAAAACACATTCTACGTGGCTGAGGACGGAGACGACAGCGCCGACGGATCCGCCGGGACGCCTCTCCGTACCATAGAGGAGGCCCTGATGAGAGTCAGCGGCCTCTGGGGCGCGAAGATCGTCGTCCGGGACGGGGACTACGACCTGCCCCGGTCCGTCGTCATCGGAGAGGAACACTCCGGGACCGCGACCT
>CACXCL010000082.1 GCA_902766115.1 uncultured Ruminococcus sp. | reverse complement strand
GTCTCTTCTTCGCCGCAAGAGCAGACGCCATCATCAGCGCGTTCTCCTGGGGTACCGCGGGATCCTCCGTGGTATGCCAGATGAACGTGGGAGGCGTGTCCTCCGTCACGTTCAGGTAGCCGGTCATCCTCTTTTCCAGCGCCTCCGGATCCTCGGCGTCACCGATGACGGCGGCCTTGGTGGTCTCATCGGTCCAGGGCTTCTGAAGGGAGATCACCGCGTAGCAGAGCAGCCCCGCGTCGGGGCGGGAAGAGACTTCGTCCACCTCGTCGAGGCGCTCGTTCAAGTCGTCGTACATGGTGATGGCTGTGGTGGCGAGATGACCTCCCGCCGAAAAGCCGAGAACGGCGATCTTGTCAGGATCGATCATGAGCTCGTCCGCATGGTACCGTACCCATCTGACGGCGCGGAGCGCGTCGGAGAGCATGGCGGGATGATGATACGGATAGAGACGGTACTCCAGCACGAAGGATTTGATACCGTATCTGTTGAAGGACTGCGCCACGGGCTCGCCCTCGTAGTCCGCCCTGACGTGATACGCGCCGCCCGGAAAAACTATGACGCATCCGGGGCGCTCCCTGCCGGGACGGGCGTTGTCACCGAGATCGGTGTAGTGGACCAGCGCAGGCTCCTCCTGACCGTATTCGGGTCTGAAGTAAGGCGTGCCGTTTTCCCAAAGCTTCGTTTTCTTCATTTTTGTCCTCCGGATCGGAAAAATCAGAAGTAAACTCTGTCGCCGCCGCGCTCCACGGACTCGAAGGCCTTCATGATGACCTTCAGAACGGTCCTCATCTGGTCGTGAGTCACAAGCTGCTCCTCTTTGCCGTCGATGGCGCGGACGAAGTTGCGGTAGTAGTCGTGCACGTCGGACTGAGGTCTCTCGATCTCGTACTCGTCCACGGTGATGCTGTCCCGGGGAGCCATGGTCTTGGTGAGACCCGCCGCCGTCTCCACCGGCAGAACGTCGGACTCGTGCCATGCCTTGCACTTCACGACGCGGCACTTCTCCCGCCAGTCGGTGATAAGGGCGGTGCCGCTCTTCGCTCTCATGTAGAACCGGGGCATTGCGATGAAGTTGTAGGTCCCGACCTCGATGAACGCATTTTTGCCGTCCTTCATGTCGATGAACAGCTTGAACCCGTCGTCCACTTCCTCGTTGGTGATGTGGTCGAAGGTGCAGCGGACGGAGTCCACGTCAAATCCCAGGATCATCAGCGCCTGGTCGATGAGGTGGATGCCCCAGTCGTAGAGCATCCCTCCGCCGTATTTCTTGATCCCGCGCCAGTCGGAGGGAATGCCCCGGCTGCCGTGGATGCGTGACTCGATGTTGATGATCTCGCCGATCTCGCCGCTGTCGCGGAGTTTCTTCATGGCGAGGTAGTCCACGTCGAACCGTCTGTTCTGGTGGACGGAGAATATCTTACCCGCCTTCTTCGAGGCGGCGATCATTCTTTCAAGGCTCTCCAGCGAGAGCGTGACGGGCTTTTCCGACAGGACGTTCTTGCCCGCCTCCAGCGCCGCTATGGCGATCTCCTCGTGGACGTCGTTGGGGGTGGCGACGGTGACCATCTCGATCTCCGGATCCGCCAGCAGCTCCTCCCGGGAGGAGTAGGCGCGGATCCCGCGGGATCTTGCCAGTTCCTGCCGCTCTTCCTTGATGTCGTAAATCCCCGCCAGCTCGACCACGTCGCTGTTTTGAATGTGATCCACGTGCCAGCCGCCCATTCCGCCGTAACCGATGACGGCAACTTTCTTTTTCATAATGAACCTACCTTTCCGTTCGCCGCCGCACCCTTGTGGAGGCGGTGATCTGCGGACTATTGATGTACCAGTAGCATTTTAAGGCATGGGACGGTAAAAGTCAAGAGCAAACAAGTAATATTTTACTTTATTTTTGCCCCGGCGCAGGCGTATCTCGCAAGGATCGCAGGGACGTGAGCAAAAAATGATTTTGGTGCTTGACAACGGCGCAAAACTGGTGTATACTGTTCGTGCAATCGAATAAAAAGCAATTCGGAGAAGTACTCAAGTTGGCCGAAGAGGCGCCCCTGCTAAGGGTGTAGGTCGGGTAACCGGCGCGAGAGTTCAAATCTCT
>CACXCL010000081.1 GCA_902766115.1 uncultured Ruminococcus sp. | reverse complement strand
TGTCGCAGTGCCCGCCTTGATCACGTAGGCGTTTCCTTTCGTCAAGTACGGTGAAGAATACAGAACGCAGGCAAACTGTTTTGTCGCTGTGAAGCTGAATCCCGATCCGTCGTCAACCGAGATCATATCGCCTTCCTTTCCGGAAAGCGCAAGAAGCGCGGAGCACTGCGTGCCGCTGTCAAAGTTTTTCGCCATTCCCGACGAACCGATCGCCAGTACCGTTCCGCCGGTGATTTCGGCGACGCATCCGCTCTTTTTGATATCGAGGATCCCGTTTCCGTCATCAAGGGGACCTTCGATGATGACTTCTCCGCCTGAAACGAATACCGACCCGTTCGCGTCGATCCCGTCTCCCCCGGCGTTCACGTATATTTTTCCGCCCGAGATGGCGACCGATCCGTCGGAGGAGTTTATTCCGTCGTCGCTGGAGAAGAGCCTCGTTTCACCCCCGCGGATCGTGACGTTTACCCCTTCAAGACCCTCGTAGGATTTGTTTATCTCGACAGTTCCGCCTTCCAATGTAAGGTTTCCGTACGCGTGGACGGCGTCATCGTTTGAGACGATCGTCGTCTTTCCTCCGAGGAACAAGACGTCTGAATCCGAATGGATCCCGTCTTTTTCTGAATCAATACTGACCGAGCCGTCAAGTATAACGAACAACTCTTCATTCATATCGTCGGAGACCTTGATCCCGTCTGTTCCGGCGTTTATTTCCACCGAACCTCCGCCGATCCTCATCGAATCATTTGCTTTTATCCCCGTTTTGCCTGATTGAATGCGGATGTTCCCGCCGGTGACTTTCACATCGTCTTTCCCGACGACTCCGTGAAGGGAAGAGGTGATGTTCAGCGTGCCGCGTCCGCCGAAGGTCACGTCGTCGGAGGAATAGATCGCGCCGTCCTGTTCCGTGTCCTTTGCGGTGTATCCGAGACTGCTTATCCCGTCGCTCAGGATCACGACCTTGTCCGCGTTTTCCACTACCACGCACGGATAGGATGAGTTTTCCATCGTCGCATTCTCGAATACAAGATAAACGACGCCTGACTTTCTTCTCTCGTTGACGATCACGGAAACGTCTTCGGAAGAACCGCGTATGCGGTATATCCCTTTTGAAGTGATCGTTACGTTCCTGCCCGACGACCCTCTCGTGGCGTCGGAGAGCTCTCCTTTGTCGCCGGAAAGGGTAATGACCGCGTTCGGCGTCTCGTCCGTAACATCCCGCAAATCTCCGTCGGAAAAGTATTCTATCTCCGGGTCGGCGGACGGGGTATTTCCCGGCGCGGTCTCGCCCGGAGATTTTGTTCCTGTTCCATCGGAAACATTTTGCGGGTTACATGAGACGGTAAAAACAGTCATCAATGCGGCGAGGATCAAAGCGACGGTTTTTCTCGTCATTTTTTTCACCTCCTTGTTAGAGTTGGTTCTGTACCTCCACGAATGGAGTCACCGCTATTTCGAGATTTCCGTTTTTCGTGCGGAGTTCGTCGATGAACTCCTTTTCCTTTGTCTGATCTTTCATTTTGATTTTGAACGATAGCCGGTACATCGACCCCATTCCCGTTGTTTTGACGCCGACCGATTCCCAATCCTTGAGATAATGGGAGAAAACGTCGTCAAAAGCGCCGCTGTACTCGAGAGACTCGGGTATCGTGATCCGGAGCAGCTTATCTTCCGTCAGGTACTTGTGCTCGAAGAAGGGGAAGAATGAAAAGGCGATGAACAAAAGGGCGAGACACAGCAGGATTATCACCCCGTAAGCCACAAAACCCATTCCGAACGCTATCCCGGAGCCCATGGCGATAAGTATCGCGGCGATCTCCTCGGACGATCCCTGCGCGGAACGGAATCTGATAAGCGTGAAGGCGCCGCCGATCGCAACGCCGGCGCCGATATTTCCGTTTACAAACGTTATGACGGCGGCAACGACAAACGGGATGAGCGCCGTTACAATGAAAAACCGCTTTGTCGATCTTACTCTGAACGACATGATATACGCGTATATGAAACCGGCTATCAGCGCCGCGCCCGCCATGGTGAAAAAACTGCCCGCCGTAACTGTCGAACTATAAATGGAATCAAACATCAAATGGTACCTCCGGTACTGAACCTATTGATTTTTTTGAAAGCCTCTCTGTATTTCGAAAAGGAGGTTTTGTATATTTTTTCCTTATCGAGCAAGGCGGAAAGCCAAAGAGGAAGAGAGTTCTGTACTTTGATCTCGAGGACCGAATACCCCCGTGGGAACAGGTTTTCTCCTTCAAGCGAGACCCGAAGATCAAGATCGTCTTTCCGGAATCTCGGATCATTGTCGATAGTCAGTCGCAGATCGGCGTCCTGCCCGATATAAGCGGTGCGGTCATATATTATAAGACACACCGGTTCGAGTTTGCCGTAAAATCCGTGGAAATATATCAGCTCGCGAGTGATCTGCTCTCCCTGAAGATGATCGTATTCTCCGCGGAGAAATCTTTCCGCGTCCGGGATCGTGGTCTCGATCCTTCTCTTGTAAACGACGTTTTCGACCTTCCTTTTTAACTCAAGAAAAACCGGGGATGTGTCCGTTGCAAGTCCGTATGACCTCAGCCTGATCTTTTCCTTGAACTCGCCGCCCTCCATCGAATGATAAATCAACCTGCGGTCGGGGGTGTCGTAATACATTGTTTCGATCGTTGTTTTGCCGAAGTCGTCGACGTGCAGTCGGCCGCTCATCCCCTCGATCAATCTTTTTTCCTGCTCCGGGGTGATTATGTATTTCATTTCATACCGTTTCATCGTTATGACAGGGTCTTCTACAACGGTCAAACGGATCACCCCTTTCATTCGATAATAATGGATTATACTATCGAAAACTTAATTCAGAATTAACAAATTGAAACTTTTTTATTACTTTTGAACAGCGAGATTAACTGCTTCGTAAGCTCCGTTGTAAATACCGGAGTCCTTCGCCTTTTTTATATTACTGCACATGGAGAGAAGAAGCTCGCCGTCGGAAATGAACCGGTCGATCATGGCAACGACTTCATCCGTTTTATCAAGTTCGTAAGTGCCGTCTCCTGTCTCCGCGGCTCTGACGGCGCCCCACGCCTCGTGACCGCCGACCCGGTGTATCATGATCTTCGGGATGGGGTAGAACGACAACTCGCTCGGTTTTGTGATAAGAACGTCGCTCTTCCGCATGAGAAGATTTGTAAGATATACGGCAGGGAAGATGTTTTTGTTTGAGAATACGTGCAGGCCGTCGATATCGGTTCCCTCCGTGAATTCTTTTGCTTCGTTCCAGTCGTCAGTGTGCCTGACGGCGCATTCATCCGCTTCGGGGATATGCGACGCTATCGATTCCCATACGTCCCCGTGGTCGCCCACGTTGACGAAAAGAGTGGCTTTTCCTTTTTTGATCTCGGGAACAAGGTGACGGATTATCTCTTCAAACAGTTTTTGCTGTGCTCCCGCCCCGCCGATGGAAAGGAGAAATCTCCTGGGCTCGCCGTTCTTCAACCGTGCAAGCCGCTCCATGCAGTCGTCCTCGATATTATCGACAAGTTCGTGGTCTACGTAGTGTCCGACGTAAAACAGAGAACCTTTCGGCATCGGTTTCAGGATCCTCTTTTTGTCCATTCCTCTGAGATTCTTATATCCGACGAAAGACGACGGCGTCTGGACCGTGTGTATGCTCCCTTCGGCTAAGTGCAGCGCCATCGGCCAGTTGTCCGGGATCACGTTTACTACCCGGCTGAAGCCGGCGTGGACCGCCGCCTGGGCAGGCCACACGTGTGTCGCAATGAACGGGATATCCTTCGGAAGTCCGTTTATGAGGGGAACCATAAGTTCGGCGTTTTTCTGATCTGCCGAGTTATAGGTAAGTTTTCTGAATCCTTCGGAGTTGAGAGGTTCCCACACAAGCTTGTTGAAAAGTGAGATCTTCTGGGAAAGTCTTGATCCCATGGAATACAGGTCGTTCTGATAAGAGATAAGCTTTGTCGCCGTTGATTCGGGATATGAATTCATGTCGAGCCAGTAGGGAACGTATCCGAGCGCATGAGCCGCGGACGCGATTGCCATGGATATCCTGTAATGACCGTATCCCATCCTGATGTTTCCGACAATGATCCCCTTTTCATCGAATTCCGTCTCGCCGTCGTCCGTCAGAATGAGATTCCTGACGCCGATAGGCGACAGGACCTCGTTTTCTTGATCATTGAAACGGTATTCGACTGAACTGTCGTCGCCGAATTTCTTTATGAATTTAGCCTTCTTTTTGCAAGCTTTGCGAAAGTCCTTATCAGATATCTCGTTTCCGAATATTATTTTTGCCTTGTCTTCCATTGTCCCGACTCCTTTACGGTTATTCGTTAGGGCTTTTACGTTTAAAGACTACCACACTCGGCAAAAAAAGTCAACCTTGACGATTCCATAATAATAAATATTTGTGAGCCGCGCTGTTGATTATTTTGCCGCTATGTGTTATATTATTACAAAGGAAACTGCATCAGATAAGTGTTTTTTTGCCGCGCCACGCGGCGGATCGGAGTGTATTATGAACGTTTTGAAAGGAGCGGCCGTAGTCGGGCAGTCGGGAGGACCGACGGCGGCTATCAACGCGACTCTTTCCGGTGTTATCAGGGGAGCGCTCGATGAGGGATCGAAAGGTGTCATCAGCAAGCTGTACGGCATGAGAAACGGGATCGAGGGACTTCTCAAAGAAAATCTCGTGGATCTCGGGGGAATGTTTTCCTCAGACGGCGAGGAGGACGACGAAAAACTGCGGATTTTGGCGCAGACTCCCGCCGCCGCTCTTGGATCGTGCCGTAAAAAGCTTCCCGATCCGTCAGAGGATCCCGATTTCTACGAGTCGCTCATCTCTGTATTCAAAAAATATGACATAAGGTACTTCTTCTATATCGGCGGGAACGACTCGATGGATACAGTCGCAAAACTGTCAAAATATCTTGCCGGTTCCGAATACGAGATGCGCTGTGTCGGGATCCCCAAGACCATAGACAACGACCTTGCGGGCACCGATCACACCCCGGGATTCGGGTCCGCGGCGAAGTATATCGCCACGACGGTCCAGGAGATCGTTCGAGACTGCGCCGTCTATTCCGTACCTGCGGTGACAGTTGTTGAGATAATGGGAAGAGACGCCGGATGGCTCACCGCATCCGCCGCTCTCGCTAATTTGATAAACGGAGAGGGACCGGACCTCGTGTATCTTCCGGAACGCAGCTTCTCATTTGATCTGTTCCTTGAAGACTTAAAGATCGCTCAGTCAAAAAAGCCCGGTATTGTTGTCGCTGTTTCAGAGGGACTGCGGCTTGATAACGGCAGGTACGTCGGAGAAGGTACGCAAAGCGGCGCGACCGACGTATTCGGTCATAAGTATCTCGCCGGGACGGCGAAGGCTCTCGAGATGTTCGTAAAGGAAAAGATCGGATGCAAAGTCCGTTCCATCGAACTCAATCTTCCTCAGAGATGCGCGGCTCATCTTGCGTCGCTGACGGATATAAATGAGTCGATCGAGACGGGTCTGTTCGCCGTCCGCGCCGGGATCGAAGGCTCGACGGGAGTCATGGTCTCCTCGGTGAGAGGAGGCGGAGACTGCTACTCCATATCTTTCAGGACTGAAGAGATATCCGGTATCGCCAACGCCATAAGGTGCGTTCCGGACGGGTACATAAACGAAAGAGGGAACGGAGTCACAGACGAGTGCCTCAGATATATATTTCCCCTCATTCAGGGCGAATGCAGAACCGTCTACAGAGACGGTCTGCCGGTCCATATTGTGATTTGAAGGAAAAACGAGTCGCATCGGCGACTCGTTTTTTTATCTGTTTTGTCTCAGTATCTCATAAGACAGCACGGCGGCGGCTGACGCGGTTGAAAGGGAGCCTCTGAAAGGTCTTCCGTAGTCTATCCTGACCGTGACGTCCGCCTCTTCAAGCACCGAGCGCGCGATCCCTCTTTTTTCTCCCCCGATCACAAGAAAGACCGGTTTTCTGAGGTCCGCGTCATACATCGAAACGGAGTCTCTGATCCCGGCGCAGACGACTTTATATCCGTAATCTTTAAAAAACCTGCACGCGCCTGCCGGGTCAGCTGTCCCAAGCATCCCGAGCATCTCCGACGCGCCTGCCGACGAACGGCAAACGACGCCGGCGGCGCTCATCCAGTTTCTCTCAGGAAGCACTATCCCGTCGGCTCCCGCAGCCCATATGGACCTGACTGCATAACCGAAGTTATACGGATCTTCAATGCCGTCAGGCATCACGTAAAAACCGTTTTTGACCGGCGCCGTTTCGTCGAGGGAGGGGATGGTCCGCCCGGTGCATTCGGCGATTATTCCGCCGTGGGTGTTTCCGGTGGTGATCCTTTCGATGGTCTCCCGGTCCGTTTCGATAATATCGAAACCGTTTTTCTCCGAGATGGCGCTGAGATACGAAAGATCCTTCCGGCGCGCTTCTTTTTTTGTTCCGTCGAACAGTATCCTTATGATCTTCCTGTCGTTTGTCTTCGGAGCGGACAGCACCGCCCGAATTGACGTCATGCCTTCAAATACTGTCGACGGCGTCCGGTTGTCGCTTTCTTTTCTCATTTTATTTTGCCGCGTTCATTTTAAGGTACGCGTTGATAAAACCGTCGATATCACCGTCCATGACCGCCTGGATGTTTCCGTCTTCGTAGCCGGTCCTTGCATCCTTTGCGAGAGTATACGGCATAAAGACGTAGGATCTTATCTGAGACCCCCATTCGATATTGTTTTTGATACCTTTGATGTCGTCGATCTTTTCAAGTTTTTCCCGTTCTTTGATTTCAAGAAGCTTGGACTTCAGCATTTTGAGCGCGGTTTCCTTGTTCTGAAGCTGGGATCTCTCTGTCTGGCAGCCGACGACGATCCCTGTGGGGATGTGCGTGATCCGGATCGCCGAGTCGGTTTTGTTTATATGCTGACCGCCTGCGCCGCTGGAACGGTGCG
The DNA here is from genome assembly GCA_902766115.1 of uncultured Ruminococcus sp. Lineage (GTDB taxonomy): Bacteria > Bacillota > Clostridia > Oscillospirales > CAG-272 > RUG11130. The sequence continues at coordinate 12,794 of CACXCL010000081.1, read as the reverse complement.
CCGTGATCTCAAGATCTTCGTCGCGCAGCTCGATGGAGTCGTCGTCGTCGAATTCCGGCATGACTTCAACGGAGGCGAAAGAGGTGTGCCTTCTGCCTGACGCGTCGAACGGGGAGACACGCACCAGCCTGTGGACTCCGTTTTCACTTTTCAGATAGCCGTAAGCGTTCTCGCCCTCGATCATTATCGTCGCCGATTTGAGCCCCGCTTCCTCTCCGTCGAGCCAGTCGAGCAGCTTCACGTTATACCCGTGTCTTTCGCCCCATCTCGTATACATGCGGTAGAGCATCTGCGCCCAGTCCTGCGCCTCTGTTCCGCCTGCTCCGGGATGAAAACTCATTATCGCGTTGTTTCGGTCGTATTCTCCGGAAAGAAGTATCTCGATACGCTGCTTTTCCTCTTCTTTTTCGATGCTTTCCACGTCGGCGAGAACTTCGTCGATGAAGGACTCGTCGTTTTCCTCGATGGCTATCTCGGCGAGCGCGATCGTATCCTCGAGTTTTCCGGCAAGTTTTTCATAAGCTTCGATCTTGTCTTTCTTTTGCTTGACCTGACGTAGTATCTTTCCGGATTCCTGCTGATCGTTCCAGAAATCGGGAGCAAGGGTCTTTTCCTCGAGTTCCGCGACCTCTTTTTTCAGTTCTTCGATCCTTAAGGCGGAACCGAGTTCTTTGATGTTGTCTCTGAATCCCGTAAGTTTATATTTTGCTTCTTCAAGCTGAATAATCAAGTTCTTTTTCCTCCGTTTCCGTATCTTCAGCGATCAGTCGTCGAGCGGAACAAATTCCAGTTCCTCGATGGGTTTTTGTATTCTGGGAGTCCTCTTGAAAGGGTCGTAGATGAATTTACGGCATTTGTAATCCGGCGATACGACTCCTTTTTTTGCGCACAGCATATCTCCGCTCAGTGCGACCTCAGTCGAATTCTCACAGTATTTGCACAGCTTTTCCGCCTTTTTGCTTTTGAGCTTCATACTTCTTCTCCGTTCATTTGCCATGTGACTTTGTTTTTGCCTTATCACGAATATTATACATTAAAAAACACGATAAATCAAGTACGTCCTGCACAGATGTGGGATTATAGAAAATATCTTTTCCGTTTGATGCGAGAAATAAAGGCGTATATAAGGCACCCCAGGACAACCGCCGAACATAACCGGACCCTTATTGAACCGTAACTCAATAAAACGACAGGAAGTTTATTTGAAACATTTTTTACGTTCACCGGCAAGATGCCCGGGAAGATAGAAGATATTACATAACACAAAGCAGCGCCGAGCGATCCCTGAATGAGCTTGAAAACCGCCGTTCTTTTGACCGACAATCCGCTTGTCGATGCAATTGCGGATACCTGAAACAGTACGGAAAGACTGCCCGAACAAACGGAGAGGGCGGCGAGTGAGACGCCGGGCGGTCCGCCTGAAGCGATCGCTTCCTTTACGCCTTCCGAAAACTCGAGAAATACGCTGAGGAAGGTGACAATTCTTTTTCCTGTGATAAAAAACGCAAGGGTAAAAGCTTTCAAAACGAGAGAAAAGAATACGACGTTTGCGGCGACGGTCCAGCAGGATGTAACAGCGCCGGAAACAGAATCCGCGACCACTCTGCCGAAATCGACAATTGTCGTGTCCGGTCCCTTTGATCCATCGGAATTTCTCACACCCTTTTTCCGGAATAACAGATTTCCGGTCAGGATTGCAGATGAGACTTCCGCGAAGTATATCAGAATACCCGTCCGGATGTTATGCGACAGAGTCACACCCGTCAGCAGGATCACAAACGCCGGTCCGGTGTTGTTTGACAGAGCCATGGTCCGTTCCGCCTCGTCTTTCGTGAGGGCTCCCGTTTTGTACGCCTCGACCGCCGATAGTGCCCCGACGGGAAAACTGCATAAAAATCCCAGGAAAAACGGTGTTACCGACGCCGGGGGCAGATCGAACATTCTCCTGAAAGGACGCCAAAACAGTTTTTCGGCAGGACCGGCGAGACGTGTTTTTACGATCATCGAAGAGATGATCATAAAGGGAAACAGAGTCGGGAGCACGTTTGATGAACACGAGACGAATGATTTGCGGATATGGTCCGTCATTTCCGAAGAGTATCTGAACATTGAGTATATAACGACGGTTATGACTGCAAGAGTCAAAAAGAGTGAAAACAGACAGACTTTTCCGTGTTTTTTCCGTGTCATGTATTATTTCTCCGTTTCATAGTATTGCCTGAAGAAGAATATGAGAGGAGTCTGATCATTTGAACGCCGTCACCGTAAAAATAAAAAAATTCTTACGACAAATCGTGAGAGCGTCGGATTTCCCCGCGGAATGTCTCAATTCCACCCCGGTCATTGAGATCAAAGGCTCAGAGGAAGCGACCGTTACGGGAGTTGTCCGTGTCGTCGATTATACACTGAATGAGATAGTGATCGACACATGCGAATCCGTTATGATCATATGCGGGGAAAAACTGACTTTATATTCTTTGAATCGGGATAAAATAATGATTTCCGGGAAAATAGCAAGCGTTGTTTTCGGGGGAGAGGCGCAAAGATGAACAGATTGCTTGATTATATCGCGGGTTACCGTTTTTTTTATGTAAGCGGAGGATCAAGACGGCTCGTCTCGTCACTGTTGATTGAGAATTCCATTCCCTTTACGGTCAAAAACCTCGGTGACGGTTCAATGAGGCTTAAAATAAGACTCAATAAGGTCGAAGAAACACGCTCGCTTTTGAGCGACGGCGGGGTGGATTTCACCGTGTCTCTTCAAAAAGGACTTCCGGCTCTTCTGAGCATGATCATAAAAAGACCGGGATACGTTGTCGGCCTGATCATGTTTTTCGTTTTCTCATGGTTCTCGTCACGGATCGTGTGGGACATACGGGTCACCGGCAACGGTTCCTTTACGGAAGATGAAATCGAATCGATTCTGTCGACTGAGGGCTTTTCATACGGAACCTTTTTTGAAAGGATAGATTTCGACCGTCTGAATTCAAGTATCATGGCAAATAACCCGGATGTGGCGTGGATATCCGTTAATATGCGCGGCAACGTCGCTCAAGTCGACGTCAGAAAAGCGGAGCACGGGTTTATCCGGAAAGAAGAAGAAGGAGTTTATGCGAATATAATCGCAAATGAAGACGCGCAAATCGTTCTTACCCGGACTGACAAGGGGAAGCCGGAGGTATCCTGCGGCGATATCGTAAAAAAAGGCGATCTTCTTATATCGGGTATCGTGCCGCTCCGTGACGAAGGCGTAAGATTCGTCTATGCAGAGGGAGAGGTCACGGCTGACGTCAACCGCTCTTTTTCGATCCGGGTAGAGAATAAAATCAAAGAAAAAGTCTATACCGGGGAAAAAACCGATGACAAATCAGTTATTTTTTTCAAAAAAAACGTAAATCTTTTCTCAAACGGTGGAATTGAGTATACAAGTTATGATAAAATAGATAAGAAGGACAGGCTGTTTCTGTTCGGCAGGATCCCGTTACCTGTCTGGGTCAGGACGGACGAGTACCGAGAATTCACGGAACGTGAGATGACGCTGACTCCGGAACAGGCTCTTTCAAAGGCTAAAAAGGAATTGAGAAAGACGTCCGATGAAACTCTCGGAGAGGCGGATCTTATTTCAAAGAAAGTAACCGTTTTGCCCGAGGAAAACGGTATCGTTCTCCGATGCGAGATGGTCTGCCGCACCGACATCGGGGAAACTGTCGAATTTACCGTTTCAGAAAAATAAATAAAAAAGACACAAGTTATAAGCGAGGATTACTCAATGGCACAAAGACTGATAAAAATAACGGATTCCGATCTTACGGGAAAGCTGTTCGGCTCCTTTGACAGGAACGCCTCAAAACTGGAGAACGAGTTCGGCGTCAGGATCTATAACAGGCAGTCTCCGGACGGAGTCGACGGCATCCTTATCGAGGGAGACGAAGATGGCGTGGCGCGTGCCTCCGATACGCTTTCTTACCTCAGGAACATAGCGAAGTTCGGCGACGACCTGACTGATCAGAACGTCGACTACGTCATCAACATGGTGAGCGACGGGAAGAATAAGGAGCTTGACGCCTTCAGCGACGGCTGCGTGTTCATAACTTCCAAGGGCAAACCGATCAAACCCAAGACCGTCGGACAGAAAAAGTATATCGATCTGATCGAAAAGAATACCGTCGTCCTCGGGGTTGGTCCCGCAGGTACCGGTAAGACGTACCTTGCGGTGATGATGGCTGTGCGCGCGCTGAAGAGAAGGGAGGTCAGCAGGATAATCCTTACACGGCCCGCAGTGGAGGCGGGCGAACGTCTCGGTTTTCTTCCGGGTGATCTGCAGAGCAAGATCGATCCCTATCTTCGCCCCCTTTATGACGCCCTCTATGAGATGCTCGGAGCAGAGAACTGCATGAAAATGATCGAAAAAATGACTATCGAGATCGCTCCCCTGGCTTATATGAGAGGACGGACGCTCGACGAGTCGTTCATTATACTCGACGAGGCGCAAAACACCACGCCCGAGCAGATGAAGATGTTCCTCACCCGTCTCGGTAATTCCTCAAAGATCGTTGTCACCGGAGACCTCACTCAGACAGACCTTCCGTTCGGTCAGAAAAGCGGCCTCGCCGCCGCGGTCCACATCTTGAAGGACATCGAGGATATAGGCATTTTCGAGTTTTCCGAGAGGGACGTTGTAAGACACAGACTGGTACAAAAGATCATCATGGCGTATGACAAGTACGACAGAGAAAAAAGAAAAAAAAAGGCGGAGAAAAAAGAGGGCCCGAGGACTTATAAAACGTCCCGGAAAATATAGGAGAAAATAAATGAAGATCAAAGTTCTTTTCCGCGACGACCAGCACTCGTTCAAAACAGGGTTCAGACTGAAAAGAGCAATAAGCAAAGCCGTAAGGGCTGCGCTTGAGGAGGAAAAATTCGACCGGGACTCTGAGATCTCAGTCACGTTTACCGATAACGAGGGTATCCGCGCCCTGAACAGAGAATACAGACAAAAGGACGCCCCGACAGACGTCTTGTCTTTCCCGATGTACGATTTTGGCGCCGAGGATCTTCCGGAAGAGGGTGAGACCGTCATTCTCGGCGACGTGGTCTTATCACTGGAAAAGGTCTCGGATCAGGCCAAGGAACTGCACCATTCGTTTTTGCGGGAAGCATCGTTCCTGACCGTCCACTCCGTCCTTCATCTTTTGGGATATGATCATGAAACGTCGCCGGAAGACGAGGAAAAGATGATCGCGCGTCAAAAAGAGATCATGAAGAGGATCAGATGTAAATAAAACGACCGGTTCGCCGGCTGAAAGGACATTAAATGAAAAGGACCGCTTATATAGCCATTATCGGGAGACCAAACGTTGGAAAATCCACACTTATGAACAAGATGCTCGGAGAGAAGGTCTCTATCGTGTCAAGCAAGCCGCAGACAACGCGGAACCGTATTGCCGGGATACTTACCAGGGGCGAGGATCAATTCGTATTTCTCGATACTCCGGGCGTCCATAAGGCTCGCAACAAGCTCGGCGACTATATGATGAGATCCGTCAGGAGCTCCGTGCGATCTGCCGACGGAGTGATCCTCATCGCGGACGCGGGACATGATCCCGGGGAGATCGAGCAAAAACTGATAAAACAGATCGGAGAAGCCGAACTTCCGGCGATCCTTGTTCTGAACAAGATCGATTTGATCAACAGGGAGCGTCTTGCCAAAACGATAGGCAAATACGCCGAACTTTTCGATTTTGACGCAGTCGTGCCCACCTGCGCTGAGTCGGGCAAGAACGTGGACGAGGTCCTCGACGAGGCGTCGGGATTTCTGTACGAGAGCGATTGGATGTTCGACGAATCCGCTCTTACAGATCAGCCGGAGAGGCAGATCGCGGCAGAGATCATAAGAGAAAAACTGCTTCGCGTGCTTAATGATGAGATTCCCCACGGAACGGCGGTGGCGATCGAATCCTTCGGGGAAGACGAAAAAATGATCCGTATACGCGCCACAGTTTACTGTGAAAAGAAATCGCACAAGGGCATCATCGTCGGCAAGGGCGGAGAGACCCTCAAAAAGATCGGGACCTGGGCAAGAGAAGACCTTGAAGCTTTTTTCGGTATCAAAGTGTTTCTTGATCTATGGGTAAAAGTCAAAGAAAACTGGCGCGACAGCGATTTCATGCTTCTGAATCTCGGATACGACAAGAAAGAGATCAACTGAAACGGGGAAAGCATAAATGGAAGAGCTTGAAACAAAGGGTCTTGTCATAAGCGAGGTCCGAACCGGCGAGGCCGACAAGATATTGACGTTACTTACCGCCGAACACGGGAAAATCACGGTTTCCGGAAAAGGCGTCGCCAGTCTGAAAAGCCGTCACATGCCCGCCACTCAACTCTTTTCCTACAGTTCGTTCAACCTTAAAAAGACAAAAAAGTATTTCTACATAGCGGACAGCGATCTGATAGAACCTTTTTTCGATATCAGATATGACGTGAATAAGCTTTCGCTTGCCAATTATATCTGTGAGGTCGTCGATTATCTCGCCGTTGAGGAGATGGGCGAGGAGGATCTGCTGAGACTCGCGCTCAATTCGCTATTTGCCCTGGCGAACCGGTCGGGATTGCCTGATGAACAGATCAAAGCAGCCTTTGAAATGCGGGCGGCATCCGTGTCGGGCTTTGAACCGAATCTTGATAAATGCGGCGAATGCGGAGACGACGAGACGGACGGTCTCATTTACCTCGATGTGATGAACGGCCGCCTGATTTGCGGGAACTGTCTGAGAACGGTGCGCGGCGCCGGCGATGAAGACAGGACTGCCAGGATCTATCTTGCTCTCTCGCCGTCCGTGCTCGAGGCGGTAAGATTTACCGTACACGCGCCGATAGAAAGATTTCTTTCTTTCCAGATCGAAGCGGACGAGCTGCGGCCGTTTTCTGTAGTTTGCGAAAAATACCTGCTCAGCCATATTGAACACGGATTCAGATCTCTTGATTATTACAACTCACTTATAAGGAACGGTAATTTCGATGAATGAAAAGACGCTGAAAATACTTGAATTCGATAAAATAAGAGAAATGCTCGCGGATTGCGCCATGACAGACGGAGCTCGCGAGCGCGCATACGCTCTTTTCCCGGCATCCGATATACGCGACGCGATCAAACTTCAAAACAGAACGGACGACGCCAAGAGACTCATCAATCATAAGGGCGCGCCGTCGTTTTTTTCTGTGAAAGACGTAAGAGACACTACCGAGAGGGCAAGAAAAGACGCGCTGTTATCGATCAGGGAGATACTGAACTGCGCCGCCGTCTTCAGATGCGCCAGATCTCTCCTCGACTACTCGGGAAACGGGGATGAAGATACGCCTCTCGGAGAGATTTTTTCACGCCTGACGTCAAACCGTCATTTCGAGGACACGGTCGGAAGGTGCATTGTTTCTGAGGAGATGATCGCCGACGAAGCGACTCCCGAGTTGTCGGACATCAGGCGGCATATCAGACAGACAAACGCCAAAATACGCGATATTCTGCAAAAGTATATTTCCGGAGGAAACAAATTTCTCCAGGAAAATATAGTGACTACAAGAAGCGGCAGATACGTCATTCCCGTAAAGAGCGAATATAAAAACGAGGTGCGGGGACTGATCCACGACACGTCTTCATCCGGTTCCACTCTCTTTATCGAACCGATGGGCGTTGTCGATGCAAATAACGAGCTCCGGGCGCTCGAGGGGAAGGAGGCGCGTGAAATCGAGCGGATCCTTTACATGCTTTCCTCCGAAGTCAAATCATTTTCTTACGATATCGATCTCAACTATCACAACATCATTGAGCTGTCGTACTATTTCGCATGCGCGGAACTCTCGTTCCGGATGAACGGTTCCAGACCGGATATAACTGAGAAAAGGATCATTGACCTTCGCCGCGCCCGCCATCCTCTGCTGGAAAAAGACAAGGTCGTACCGGTGACTGTTTCCCTCGGCGGCAGATGTCAGATGCTTGTAATAACAGGTCCGAATACAGGCGGAAAGACCGTTACGCTCAAAACTCTCGGTCTATTTGCCGTCATGGCTCAGTCCGGACTCCATATTCCCGCCGAAGAAGGCTCTTCCGTTTGCATTTTTGACAAGATCTTCGCCGACATAGGCGACGAACAGAGCATAGAACAGTCCCTTTCGACCTTCTCGTCTCATATGAAGAACATTGTCGGCGTGATCCGTTCGGTCACCGACCGCTCGCTTGTTCTGTTTGACGAGCTCGGCGCGGGAACTGATCCTGTCGAGGGCGCCGCTCTCGCCGTTTCCATTCTCGAAGAAATCAAATCGTCCGGCGCGCTGTGCGCCGCGACTACACACTACGCCGAGCTCAAATCATACGCCATCGAGACCGAGGGCGTTGAAAACGCATCCTGCGAGTTTGACGTCGAGACTCTGAAGCCAACCTACAGACTTATCATCGGAGCTCCGGGTAAATCGAACGCGTTCGCGATCTCGAAAAAACTCGGACTTCCGGAACGAATAGTAGAAAGGGCAGGCAAATACGTCGACGAGGGATCAAAAGGATTTGAAAACGTCATCGAAAAGCTTGAGGCGTCAAGGGCGGAACTCGATAAGGAAAAGAGAACCGTCTCTTCTCTTCGCCATGAACTTGAGGAAGAAAAGAAGCGCCTGGAAAATGAAATAAAAGAACGGACAGAAGACGCCGAAAATCAAATCAAACAGAATCTGGCAAAATCGGAGAAACTTCTTCGGGAAGCGAGAGCGACAAGCTCTTTCGTATTCGAAGAGCTTGACAAGATCCGTAAAGAACGGGATTCCGCCGATCTTGCCGGCAAACTGTCGTCCGCAAAGAAAGACATTCGAGCCAGAATGAGAGCATTCGAGGACGGAATGGATACTTCCGCAGGATACGAGGACGACGGGGAAGAGTCGTCGCGTCCGATCGTCAAAGGTGATACGGTCATCCACAGAAATCTCGGGACCCGGGGTACTGTCCTTACCGAGCCGGATAAGAACGGCAATACGCAGGTCCTTATGGGCTCTGTCAAGGCGAGGGCAAACGTCAAGGATCTGAAACTTATTGAAGAAGGGACCGGCGATAAAAAGAAGAAAGATCCGGTTTCGACCTACCGTGCAACGGTCAGCCGTTCTTTCACCCCCCAGTGCGACGTTCGCGGTCTCACGGGAGAAGAGGCTTGGTTCGTGGTCGACAAGTTCCTTGACGAGGCGCAGGTCGCAAGTGTGAAAAGCGTCACCGTGATACACGGAAAGGGAACAGGAGCCCTCAGAAATTCTCTTTGGAAAAACTTCAGATCCGACAGGCGCGTTTCCGCGTTTCGCGCCGGTCAGTACGGCGAAGGAGACTACGGCGTGACCGTTGTCGATCTTAAGTGAAGACGCGCGGTGTGCAGTCAGAATCAAATTACGGGTTGAAATATCGGCTCGGATTTGGTATAATAAACTGAGTATTTCGCAAATTTGCCGTTTTTGCGACGGCTTTCGGAAAGGAACGGTTCTTTGATATGGCTGAAAGAAAAATGCTCGCCATGGATCTCGGAGCGTCCAGCGGACGCGGTATCGTCGGATCCTTTGACGGCTCAAAAATCTCACTGAACGAGATCCACAGGTTTTCAAATGACCCGGTCATGACCGTTGGCGGGTTCTCATGGGACACGCTGCGTTTGCTTCACGAGATCAAGGCTGCTATACTCGCTTGCTCGCACTCGGGAGGCGTCGATACGCTTTCCATCGATACGTGGGGCGTCGACTACGGTTATATCGACCCGTCCGGCGCGCTTCTTTCAAATCCTTATCATTACAGGGATTCACGCACCGATACCGTTCCGTCTTACGTTTTTGAAAATCTCATAAGCTGGAAAGAACTGTACGGCATCACCGGTATCCAGTCGATGAAATTCAATACGTTTTATCAGATCATAGCGGACAAGCTCAACAGACCCTGGCTCATCGACCAGGCTTCAAAGCTTCTCAACATGCCTGATCTTCTCGGTTACCTGCTCACGGGAGAAATGAAGAGCGAGTATACCATCGCTTCAACCGGAGCCCTCCTCGACGCCGAGAAGAGGACGTGGGCGTACGAGCTGTTTGATCGCGTCGGGATAAAGAGGTCTTTGTTCTGCGACCTTGTGGAGCCGGGAACAGTTCTCGGTCCGCTTCTTCCTTTTATCGAGGAAGAAACGGGGAACACCGGTGTGAATGTCGTCAAGGTCGGCTCCCACGATACCGCAAGCGCGGTTCTTTCCGTCCCGGCGACAGACAGCGATTTTCTCTATATTTCAAGCGGAACATGGTCTCTGATGGGCATTGAGAGCCCGAGGCCGGTTATTGACGAAAACTCACTCAAATACGACTTCACGAACGAGGGCGGCGTGTTCGGGACCATCAGACTTCTTAAAAACATCATGGGTCTTTGGCTGGAACAGGAATGCCGCAGGCAGTGGACGAGAGAAGGAACGAAGTACTCCTTCGACGAGCTCACCGGAATGGCGCTCTCGTCAAAACCTCTGCAGTCGATCATCAATCCGGACGATCCGATGTTCTCCCCGGCGGGGAACATGCCGAAGCGCATCAGGGAGTATTGTCGCGCCACCGGTCAGCACGTACCGGAATCCGTCGGCGAGATAGTCAGGTGTATTTTTGAGAGCCTTGCGCTCAGATACAGATGGACCGGCGAAAAGCTCGAGGAGATGACGGCAAGAAAGTATCCCGCCATAAATATCGTAGGAGGCGGCACAAAAGAGGAGACTTTGTCTCAGTTTGCCGCGGACGCGTCCGGCAGATACGTCGTGGCAGGTCCCGTTGAGGCGACCGCCATCGGCAACATTGCCATGCAGGCGATCGCCGCAGGCGAGATCGGCGACGTTTGGCAGGCGAGATCGATCATCAAAAATTCGTTCGACGTGAAGGAATACGCTCCGGATAACCGGAACCGGGCCGCCTGGGACGAAGCATACGGAAAATTCATCTCTCTTCCCGAGAGAGTCACGGTCTGACGCTGAAAGGAGCATAAAATGACTGATAATCGCGCATATGAGAGAGCAAAGGAGATATATGCCTCCGTCGGCGTCGACACCGACGCCGCAATCGAGAAAGTATCGAAGATCCCCGTCTCCATCCAGTGCTGGCAGGGCGACGACGTTATCGGATTCGAGAATAAGTCCGGGTCTCTCTCCGGAGGTATCCAGACGACGGGGAATTACCCCGGGAAGGCGAGGACAATATCCGAGCTGAGAGCTGATTTCGAGTTCGCGTCTTCGATGATCCCCGGAACGAAAAATCTCAGTCTGCACGCTATCTATCTTGACAGCAGCGAGAAAGTCGAGAGGAACGAGATCGAGCCCCGCCATTTTAAGTCCTGGGTCGAATGGGCGAAGGAGAAGGGATTCGGACTTGATTTCAACCCCACTTTCTTTTCGCACCCGCTGTCCGCGGACGGGTTTACACTCAGTCATAACGATCCGGCGATAAGAAAATTCTGGGTCGAGCACGGCATAGCGTCGAGAAACATTTCGGAGTATTTCGGACGGGAACTCGGCAAGGTCTCCTGCAATAATTTCTGGGTGCCTGACGGATTTAAGGATACTCCCGTTTACAGGAAGAAATACAGGGACAATCTCGCCCTCTCTTATGACGAGATCTTCAAAGAAAAGAAGGACAAGTCCCTGACGCTTGATTCGGTCGAAAGTAAAGTCTTCGGCATCGGTCTTGAAAGCTGCACCATAGGCTCCCATGAATTCTACATGGGTTGCGCCATCAAACACGGAACGCTTCTTACTCTCGACACGGGTCATTTCCATCCCACGGAACTTGTTTCCGACAAGATCAGTTCCGTTCTCGAGTACATCGGCGGGATCATGCTTCACGTGTCACGCCCGGTCAGATGGGACTCCGATCACGTGGTGATATTCGACGATGAGACCAAGGCTATCGCATGCGAGATCCTCAGAGGCGGTTTTGAGGACAGAGTACACATCGGTCTCGATTATTTCGACGCTTCGATAAATCGGATCGCGTGCTGGGTCATCGGCTCGAGAAACATGCAGAAATCCCTTCTTTGGGCGGCGCTTGAGCCCGTTGAAAAAATGCGCGAAATGGAGCTTTCGGGCGACTACACTTCGAGACTCGCGTATCTCGAGGAAATCAAGACGTTCCCGTTCGCCGACGTTTGGGAAAGGTATTGCGAGACTCAGTCCGTCCCTGTGAGAGACGAATGGCTGCCTTTGGTGAAGAAGTATGAGAAGGACATACTCTCCGCCAGATAATAAAGATACGATTCAAAACGGAGGTAAACTGCACGCAGTGTATCTGCGCCGCTGAACCGCGTCAGGAAAAGATCATGAAAAAAAGAAAAATCATCTCACTGCTATTACTTATCACCCTGTTGCTGACAGTCACCCTCAATGCAACTTCATGTGCAAAAACCGCATACGCAGACGACAGGAGCGCTCGTCCGGGCAAAGGATCCGGCGTCAGTCTCTATGATGATGACTCGGCCGAAAAGAAAAATAAAGTCGAACAGACAGGGAAGACCGTCGTAATCGATCCGGGACACGGATTCAGGGACCCCGGCGCCGGTGCGGAAAATTACGAGCTCGGCGAAGGAATCGATGAAAGCGTCGTGACTCTTCAGGTTTCTCTTCTTTTGAAGCAGGACCTGATTGATCTCGGGTATAACGTTATTATGTCCCATGAAGGGGAAACGACTCCGGAGATCAAGCAGTATATCGACGATGACGACTGGTTCCACCCGGAGGAAAGGGCGATCTATTTCGATACTTTGAAAG
>CACXCL010000080.1 GCA_902766115.1 uncultured Ruminococcus sp. | reverse complement strand
GCTGGCGGCGCTGATGCTCGCCGGCGTCATGGCAGTCGTCCCCGCGGGCGCCGTGGATACGGTGGAACCGTATAAAGACGTCCCGACGGGAAAGTGGTACTCCGCGGCGATCCGGACCATGTACGAGAAGGGGATCATGACCGGCAAAAAGCCCGACGTATTCGACCCAAGCGGCAACGTGACAAGAGCCGAGTTCGTCACGATCCTGTTCCGTCTGTCGGAGGAGGAGTTCGAAGGCGGAGAGAACGCTTTCACCGACGTGAAGGCGGGCTCGTGGTATGAGAAAAACGTGCTGTGGGCGGCGGAAAAGGAGCTTGTGAAGGGCTACCCCGACGGAACCTTCCGCCCGAACGCCAGCATAAAAAGAAGCGAGATGGTGACCCTTCTCGCAAGGTATATCGACTACAAGGGGATCCGCGTGATCCCCGACAGCGACGCTGAGCAATCCTTCCCCGACGCGAAGGCAGGATCGTTTTATGCGAAATCTCTCGAGACCGTCCGCAAGTCAGGGCTTATCAAGGGCGACACCGCGGGGAACTTCCGCCCCGACGCCACGGCGACGAGAGCCGAGGCGGCGGTGCTGTTCAGCCGTTTTCTCGACATGGTCGCCCTGGGAGAGGAGCTTGAAGAGCTGAAGGAGCCGCTTCCCGTCATCCGTCTCGACACGGAGACCGGAAAAGACGTTGAATCGAAAGAAGAGTACATCCTGACGGACTTCTCCCTCACGGCGGAGGACGGACGCGATATTTCGGTAGAGGACGTGAGCATCCGCGGACGGGGCAACACCGCGTGGAGAGTTCCGAAGAAGTCCTACAAGCTGAAATTTCCGTCCAAGATATGCCTCATGAAAGAGGGCGAGGGGGAGACCAAGGCCAAAGACTGGACCCTCATCGCCAACCACTACGACAAAAGTCTGATCCGCAACTACGTGGGCTACCGCATGGCGGCATGTCTCGACAACATCGAGTGGACGCCCTACACCGAGATGGTGGAGGTGTATCTCAACGGCGAATACCGGGGCGTTTACACTCTGGCTGAGCAGGTGGAGGTCAAGAAGGACCGCGTCAACATTCTCGAAGGAGACAAGGACGACAACATCGGCTTCTTCATCGAGCTTGATTTCTGGTCCACCGGCACGTACTACGAGGACTACTTCAAGGTACTCGGAAGCAAATACACCGTCAAGAGCGATTTTCGTGACGAGGACCAGGTCAAGGCGCTGCGGTGCCACATGGAGACCGTCTGCAACGTGATAAAAGAGGGCGACGAGGAGAAGATCCGCTCCGTGGTGGATATCCCCTCCGCCGTGGATATGTATATCATCAACGAGATCTACCGGAACACGGACGTGGGGAGCGGGAGCTTCTTCATGTACTTCAAGGAGCCCCAGGGACAGCTCTATTTCGGTCCCGTGTGGGACCTTGACGGCGCCTTCGGCAACGCCACGCGGGAGATGTCCACCTCGGGATTCTACGCCGGTTACTCTATCTCGCAGAGCGGCTCCATCCGCGAGGAGGAGAATATCTGGTTTGCGGCGCTGACGACCAACGCGTGGTTCAGAGAAGAAGTCGTGAGACGCTGGAACGAGGTGAAGGATACCCTCTCGGCGTCGGTCGGCGAGATCCTGAAGCCCGTCTACGCCAACATCGAGCAGTATGAGAAGAACTTCACCGTGTGGCCGGTGCTGAACGAACAGCTCAGCGACGAGCCGCCGAAGTCCCTCAGGGAGACCACGTGCTACGGAAAGATCCTTTACGTGGAAAACTGGATCAGGGGCCGAATCAAGTGGCTGGACGGGGCGTTCAACTCCGACCTGTTCGGTAAAGATTTCCCGGCGGACAGGACGAAGATCGAGCCCGAGATCACCGGAAGCACGGATATAATCGAGGACAGGTCCCGCTGGATCGTCCCCGACTGGTTCAGATCGGACAACATAGCGCAGATCCTGTTCGATCAGATCTACGACAACAGCGTGACCAGAGACGGAAGGATCTACGTAGTGCTCGGCGGAAAAGCCACCATGACCCCGAAAAACATCACGCGGGTGATCCTGGGAGAATACATGAACGTGGACACGGAAAGGTTCATTCTGTTCTTCGACGAGGAGGAACTGGGCAGATGCAGGGAGGTCTACGGCAGAGAGGGCGACGGCTACGGAGCCACCTGGGAGATCAAAACCGGCGTCCGGGACCTGCTGACGGGAGACGAGTCTTCGTTTGAGACCGTCATATACGATTTCAATAAGGATCTGTCGCTGAACGATAAGTTCAAGGACTGACAAAATAATAAACCCCGCCCGCTCCGGAAACGGAGCGGGCGGGTTCGTTTTTTCATGGGAATGCGGGGTCAGTTGGCGTATTCGGACCAGACCACGTCCTCCGGCCGGAGATCGGCGTAGGAGATCATGTATACCTCTTTCTTTGCCGAAAGCTCCATGGCTCTCTCGTACGTCAGCATGGCGCCGGCGTGTTCCTTCCATCCACCGATAAGCTCTCCGTCTTCAAAGAGAGACGCTTTGACCGCGTCGTAGGCCTCTATGGATTCTTTTGCCGCATAGTCGGAGATCTCCCTTCTGAGGTCCTCATCGGTGAGATAATAATAATCTTCCAGAGTGATTCCGTAATGCTCCGCGGCGCGCTGGAGGAACATATCCGACGGATAATCGTAGAGCTCGTCCACGTTCTCCGGTTCAAGGTCGGGGAGCGCTATGCGCACCTCCACCTTGATCGGCTCTCCGCCCGCTTCTTCGTAAGCGCGGACCAGATACGGCGTGAGGCAGGAATCGTCCGAAAGGATCGCGTCGTCGTCCTCCATCATGTTGTATCCGAAAAACTCTTTATATCCTTCCTGCGCGCCTTTGAGAGAATACTCATACTCGCCCGAGTCGAGTTCCATGATCTGCGCCTTTGTCATAACGGCGATGCAGTATCCCCCCTCGTGATCGAGATACCTGTAGCTTCCCTCGTCGGCGTCTGCAACGGTACAGATGACGGCGTCACAATGGCGGCACAGAAAATCGTATGCGTCCCGGTTGATGTCAAGGACGTACTCGCCCACCTGTCTGTTCTTCTCGAGTGTTTCTCCGTGCTGTCTTTCCCATAATTCGAGATATTCCGGGTCGGTCAGAAGACGCATCTCCGCCTCTTCACGGCTGACGTCCCTTTCTCTCCGTATACGCGCGATGATGTCGAGCCGCGTTTGAAGATCCTTCATCGTCTGCTTATAATCCGTCTCGGTTATTTTGCAGATATTGGTTTCATGCATGGAATGGGTCTCGTCCTCGGGGAGAACTCCGCCCTCGCCGCGGCTCACGATCACCGCGAATCTGTCACTGTCGTCCGCTTTTTCAAGGGCGTAGTACAGTCTCCATCCGTCCCCGTGCGGGAACGAGACCTTCCCGTTTTCGAGAGCTTTAGGAGAAAGATCCACGCCTTCGGGATAAGATGACGCACTGCTTTCACCGGCTGACCCGAACCATTTCACGCCGGAGAGGTCGATCTCGGTCGTCTGTCCGTTCCCGGCCTCTTTTTCGTCTTTTACCAAAGCATTCCCGGGGGTGGTTTTCCCCGGCTTTCCCGTTCCCAGGGCCGCCGCCAGCGCAAGTGCGCCCACCACCGCTACGACGGCGGCGGCGATAAGGGTACGCCTCAGGACGACGCCTTTTTTCGGCGCGTTCGCCGCGTCATCTCCGAAAAACGCCTCCTCCACGTATTTTTCATTTATCTGCCCTATCTGATCATAGAGCTCCTCCGACCTTTTCATACGAATATACCCTCCTTTTC
>CACXCL010000079.1 GCA_902766115.1 uncultured Ruminococcus sp. | reverse complement strand
GTGGATGTAGCAGTTGTCTACCCGCATATATTCGCACCGGCCGTAGCCGCCGATGCCGGTCCCCACGGACGAGTGGGACCCGCCGGCATAACCGGCCTCGCAGTTGGTCACGTCCATGCCGCCCTCCCCCAGGTCGACGGCGATGTATCCGGAGTACAGGAAGCTGAGATTGTCGATCCTCTTTACCTTGCTGGCGAAGAAAATGGTGCATCCCCGGCACAGGTCGATCCTGTCGAACACCTCCTTCGGGTCGCCCCAGTCGCACCTGAGATAGACCTTTCCCCGGGACCAGTCGTGCATGAATTCAAGGTTGTTCCGGAGAGCGTCGCCGGGATCAAGGCAGGAGGTCCCGCCGGAGATGAAGTACTCGGCGCAGTTGCCCTGCTGGTACATCATTTTGGTGGTCTTCCCCTCGCCGAAGGGGTCGGCGATACGGTCGGCGCTCCAGTTTTCATAAGGATATTCGCGCACCTCGGAGTCCTCCGGCAGGTTCGGGAACACCCGCACGCCCTTGTACTGGCCGCCGTTGAAGATGATGTTGCCGATGTCGCCGGCCTCGCTGATGAAGTGGTCTCTTTTCGCCTCTCGCATCTCCTCCGGCAGGTAGTCGAAGGTCGAAACGGGCAGGCAGTCCCGCAGGTCGATCTCGTAGATGTTTTCCCATTCGGTGGATTTCCAGTTGCCCGTTCCGCCGCCGAAGTCGAAGCTGCCGTAGAACGCGGGCTTCGGTTTCTTGCTGTCGCCGTAGGCGCCGTAGGTGACGCCCTCGATGCCCTGGATGGTACTTATGGTGTCGTTGTAGTATCTGCAGGGGTAAAATTCGCTCCCCCTTTCGAAGAAGACGCCGTCGCCCTTCTTAAGCTTCGGCAAATAAAGGTCGGGACCGGCTCTGTAGTTGAACATCGCCGCCGGGGTCGCCCACGCCGTCTCGGGGGTGAGACCGTCGTTTGAGTCGTCGCCGTTCAGGGACGACACGTAGTAGCACACCCCTCCCTGCGCCTTGATATCGGCGGGAGTCACGGCGGAGGGGGCGTTCTTGATCTCGGCGATCCTGTCGCGGGCCTTCGCGAGATATTCATCGACCGTTGCGGAGTCCGCTTCCCTGATCTTCACGTCGCTGTATAGGGAGTAGTTCATGAGATAATCCTCAAGTCCGTCCGATGTGAAGGAATCCGCCTCCTCCCGGCTCGGGAACAGACCGATATAGCGGACGCGGAACGACAGGTCAAGCGGCACGCCCTCAGCGAACGGGCGGAACATCACGTGAACGTTAGCGCCGGAGTCCGTGCCGTAGGAGACGTCGCTGAGCGCGCTCACCGCTTCGGTCACGTCGCAGGTGGCGGTGGCGTAGCCCGCGTCGTCCTCGCCTTTTTCGAAGACCAGCGGAGCGGAGGTGTACGACCACTCGCCTGTGGTCCTGTTGGAGATATACGCCTCCGGCAGGTCCGTGCCGTCGAGGGAATAGCATATCTTCACCACCGGGGTCGCGGACAGATCGGCCAGAAGCGCCGAGGCGCTGAATCCCCATGACCGGGAGGGCTCGTAGCTTCTCCAGGGAGTCCCGGGACCGTGCAGATCGTAGCCGTAGTCGCCGCCGTCGTCGTAAACGCGGACGGCGGGATATCCTTCGCCCTCTTCAAGAGAGGATCTGAGCTTTTCCTGAAGCGCGGGACCGTGGGACCAGAGATACTTCGCGCCGTAGACCGCCCACCCGTCTTTTTCCGGATCGGGCAGGTATCCCTGCCACGCCAGCTCTTCCGTCTCGAGCAGATTCTTTATCATCTGGGCGACCTCGGCCCTCGTAACGTTTGACTTGGGGTTGAAGTTGCCTTTGTCGTCGCCGTTTACGACTCCCGCCCGGCGGAGGGCCTCCACGTAGTCCTTCGCCCACTTCGCCACCTTTGACGAATCGGCGAAGACGGACGGAGCCGTCGCCCTGCGGGGCAGGTTTTTGCCGGAATAATCGATGTATCTCACCATGGCGGTGGCGATCTCCTGACGCGTGATGTTCGCGTCAGGCTTGAAGGTGCCGTCACTGTAGCCGTTGACAACGCCGGTGGACGCCGCCCACCCCACGTATCCGGAGTACCATTTGCCGGGCTTCACGTCGGAAAAGTCGTTCGTGTTCTTTTTTTCTTCTCCGTGGATACGGCAGAGGATCGTCACGAACATGGCTCGGGTGAGGCTTCCGTTCGGGTCGAACCTGTCCTTCGCCACGCCCTGCATCAGATCGCGCTCGTAGACGTATTTCACGCTCTTGCAGTACCATTTGCCCTCTTTTACGTCTTTGAACGGCATTCCGCCCTCGGCGCCGGACACGGCGCACGGCAGCAGCAGCGCCAGGGCGAGCAAAAGGGAAATGATTCTCGTCTTTTTCATGATCGGACCTCTCTGATTGTTCGGATTTTGCGAAATGCCTCCCGACAGGGAGAAGCTTTCCGCAAGACCATTATATCGCTCCGCCGCACGTCTGTCAACCGTTATTTCGGTTTTTTGCAGAAAACCCGCCGCCGCGTCCTCTGAGAGGGGTTTTTTTCTTTTATTGTTTTGAGTCGCTGAAGGATCCCGGGAAAAGTTTTGAGAAAAACAGCGGGGAAATCTCATTATTTTTCGTTTACAGGTTTATTTTTCCGTTCCTTTATGGTAGAATAAACTTTGAAGTGTTTTTTGAAAGACGCGCCGGAGGGCGCGGTGAAAGGAAAGTGCGGAAAAGTGATGAACGGCGACACTGTGGCTGCCGTCTCCACGCCGAGAGGACGCGGAGGCGTCGCGGTGATACGGATCAGCGGGGACGGCGCCCTGGGGACGGCGGAAAAGGTGTTTTTCCCGGCGGGCGGAAAGGATGTCTGCGAGATCGCGCCTCGACGGGCGACCTACGGAGAGGTGCGCGACCTTGACGGACGGGTCGTAGACCGCGCGGTGCTGACAACATATCGCGGTCCTGCGTCGTTCACGGGAGAGGACGTGGCGGAGATCTCCTGCCACGGCGGAGTCTCTGTCACCCGCGCGGTGCTTGAGGCGGTATTTGCCGCCGGAGCCCGTCCCGCGGAGGCGGGCGAGTTCACAAAGCGCTCTTTCATAAACGGGAAAATGACCTTGTCCGAGGCTGAGGCGGTGGGACTTCTCATCGACTCGGATACGGAGGACAGGTTGAGACTGTCCGTCGGCGCCGCCGGAGGACGGCTCAAAAACGAGCTTCGCCGGATCACGGACCGTCTCGTCTCGTCCCTCAGCTATCTTTACGCCGAGATCGACTATCCCGACGAGGAGATAACGGACGGCTCGGGACGCGACGGCGGTGAAGAGGTGCTTGACGCTCTTCGGGAGGCGGAGAGCTCGCTCGGCAGGCTTCTTGCGACCTTCAGGCGCGGCTCCGCGGTGGCGGACGGCGTGAAAGCCGCCGTGGTCGGCGTGCCCAACGTCGGAAAATCGTCCCTGTTCAACGCTCTTTGCGGCGACGACGGAGCCATCGTGACGGATATGCCGGGCACCACCCGGGACGTGCTGAGACGGACTGTCTCTCTCGGCGGGATCACGGTGCTTTTATCGGATACGGCGGGACTCCGGGAGGCGGAAAACGAGGCGGAATCCATGGGAGTGGAGCGCGCCGTCCGGGAGATGGAGAACGCGGAGCTGCTGTTCGCCGTCTTCGACGGGAGCCGCCCGCTGACGGACGCCGAGAGGGATATGATGAAAAAATACCCCGCCGTTCCACGGATCGCCGTGATCAACAAATGCGACCTCGAACCCGCTCTGTCCGGGGACGAGACTGAAGAAATAGAGAGAAATCACGATATTACGGTGAGGGTATCCTGTCTCACGGGAGACGGGATCGCCGCCGTCGACCGTGCCGTGGCTGACCTGTTCGACTCGGACTCCGTGGATCTCGACTCGGACGCCGTGATATGGGACGCCCGCCAGCGCGCCGATCTCACGGTCGCTCACGGACTCGTCCGGGACGCGCTCGCCGCCCTCGAATCCGGGGACAGCGCCGACGCGGTATGCACCCTCTGCGAGAGCGCCGCGTCAAAGCTCGGCGAGACCGACGGCAGAGGAGTCACCGAGGAGATCGTGAACGGTATATTCTCGCGCTTCTGCGTGGGAAAATAAAGAGGGGAGGCGTAACAGTTGCCGATCAAAATACCGCAGGAGCTCCCGGCGTGGGAGATCATGCAGAAGGAAAACATATTCGTCATGGACGAGCTGCGCGCCGTGTCTCAGGACATCCGTCCGCTGCGCCTCGCCATCCTCAACTTGATGCCGACGAAGATAACGACGGAGACGCAGATCATAAGACTTCTGTCCAACACTCCGCTGCAGATAGAGATGACGCTTCTCATGACGTCGTCCCACAAGTCGCAGAACACCCCGGAGGAGCATATGATCTCCTTCTACCGCACGTTTGAGGAGGTGAGGAATCATAGGTTCGACGGACTCATCATCACCGGGGCGCCGGTGGAGAATCTGGATTTCGAGCAGGTGGACTACTGGAAGGAGCTCTGCGACATCATGCTCTGGTCGAAAACGAACGTGTTTTCCACCTTCTACATATGCTGGGCGGCGCAGGCGGGTCTTTACTATCACTACGGCGTGCCGAAATATAAGCTGGACTCTAAAATGTCCGGCGTCTTCGCCCACAAAAACCTCATGCCGTCGCACCCCCTCATGCGGGGTTTCGACGAGACGTTCAACGCGCCTCACTCCCGCCACACCGAGGTGAGGGCGGAAGATATCCTCGCCACCGGCAAGCTTGAGATCCTGGCGGAATCCGACGAGGCGGGAGTGTATATCGTATCCTCGAAAAAGCGCCGTCTCTTCTACGTCATGGGTCACAGCGAGTACGACACGGAGACCCTCGGCATGGAATACGAACGCGACAGGGACCGCGGGATGGACCCCCACGTCCCGTCTCACTACTATCCCGGCGACGACCCGACGAAGCGTCCGGTGAACACCTGGCGCGCCCACGCGCACCTGTTGTTCTCCAACTGGCTGAATTACTTTGTGTATCAAAATACGCCTTACGACCTGAACAAACTGAAAGACATGGGCGACGTGACGCTTTGAGCGGCGCCCCTCAAACATACCGCCGAGGCGGAGAAAAGGAGAAACATATGGCAGAAAACATCACCGGCGACCACTTGCGGGAGGGCTTTGAAAGCCCGGAACCGATATTCCGTCCCGCACCGTTCTGGTCGTGGAACTCCGTCATGGACCACGACGAGATAAAGAAACAGATCGACGATTTCAAAGAACACGGCTTCGGAGGCGCCTTCGCCCACGCCCGCGCGGGGCTCATCACGGAGTATCTCTCCGACGAGTTCTTCGACGCGTTCAGATTCGCTCTCGACGAGTCGAAAAGGGTCGGAAACCTCCTCTACATGTACGATGAGAACACCTGGCCGTCCGGCTTTGCCGGAGGACTCGTATGCGAGAGGGAGGGGGAGGCGAACGTCTGCGGAGACATCGCCAAGTCACGCATCGTCGACGGCGCGAACCCGCAGTTCGGAGGGCCGCTGATCCGCGCGGCGGAGTGGTTCGAGGGCGACGTCCTGGGCCGCGACCTGACGGATATCCCGCTCGAAGAGTGGGGCAAGTACGCAGAAAAGGTTTTCGTGATATACCTGTACCGCCCGAGAGGGGATCTCGGCTGCGGCGGCCACCCGTATATCGACGTGATGAACAGGAGAGCGACGGACGCTTTCCTCGAGATCACCTATGACGAATACTTCAAACGGTTCGGCGACGACTTCGGAACGGTGATCCCCGCGTCCTTCTCGGACGAGGCGAACATCCACAGCGAGGGCACCGACACCGTTCCGTTCTCCCACATCGTAAAGGACAGGTTCTTTGAGCTGAACGGTTATCCGCTTGAGAGGAACATCCAGGCGGTGATCCGGAACGTGACCTTCAAGGACGGTTCCATGCCCTTCGACCGACCGCCGGAAAAGATCAGATTCGACTATTTCCGCACGCTCCACACCCTGTGGATCGACAATTTCGTGAAGCCCATCGCCGACTGGTGCGGAAAGCACGGGATCGCCTGGACCGGTCACGATATCGAACACCAGTGGCCCCAGGCGCACGGAGGGAGGATCGCCCCGTCGGAGCAGCACACCTACGAGTTCCGCCAGTGGCCGGGTCTTGACCTGCTTCTGTGCGATCATCTGAGGGACTACCCCACGGAGTTCGACAAGCTCGAGATGATCGAGATCCGCTCCGCGGCGAACCAGTTCAAAAAGGAGAGGACCCTGTGCGAGGCGTACGGCGCCGGAGGATACCACTCCACCACCGACGACTACAAGAGGATGGGCGACTATCTTCTCGTCAACGGCATAAATTTCTTCGTACCTCACCTGACTCTCTTTTCCTACATGGGTCAGCGCAAGCGCGACTGTCCCCAGTCCTTTGACTACAGACAGCCCTGGTGGAAGGAATATACCGAATATAACGACTACTTCGCCCGCGGGTCGTATATGCTCACCCGTGGGAGGATGGAACAGAGGATCCTGCTCGTCAACCCCAGCACCACGGGATATCTCGTCACGGGACTTGACGGCAAGGGCGACGTGGACCACGGCAGAGATCCGGGATGCGTCAAGAATCCCGATATGCGCGACTTTCTGACCTTGTTCGAGTCTCTGTGCCGCGAGATGTGGGACTTTGACCTGGGCGACGAGTTCACCATGGAGGACGCGGCGCGGGTCGAGGACGGGAAACTCGTGGTCGGCGATCAGAGATACGACGCGGTGATACTGTCCCGAGATACGAAGAATCTGATGGGCTCCACCGCGGACACGCTGCTCGAATTCATGAGAGCGGGCGGCGCGGTCATCTCCACCGGAGACGGCGGAGAGGGCGACGGAGCCGGGTATATCTCCGGCATGACCGACGATCCGAGGACCGCGGAGCTGAGGCGTAACTGGACCGCCGCCGGATCCGTCGACGGACTGCTGAGCCTCCTCGGCGAAAAATTCGAAAAATACGTCTCTGCGGAGCCCGTCACCGGCGTGGGGTCCATGAGACGGGTCCTTCCGGACGGACGGCAGATCTTTTTCATCGTCAATCACAGCATGGGAAAGTATTCCTCCGACGTGCGGGTGAAGTGCTCGTCCGCGGTGCGGTGGGATATGTTCACCGGCGAGAGATGCGCCCTCGACGGCGTACAGGACAACGGATACTTCACGTTCCGCGTGGAGCTGGAGAGGTGCGAGAGCCTGCTCTTCGTCACCGACGATCTCCCGGCTCCGGCGGAAAATGCCCCCGCCGCCAAGACGGAAGAGGCGGAGCTCGAGCTTGTCTCGATCAGACCCGACAGGGAAAACACCTTCACCCTGGACCATCCGTCGCTTGAAATCGGCGACAAAAAGTTCCCGGAGAGATATTTCCTCGAGACCGCCAAAACGCTGTTCCACGAGATGATGGGCAGAGGAAACCCGTGGAGGAGCACCCAGCAGCACACGAAATACCTCGATATGAACGACTCCTTCGGTCCGGAGACCGCGTTCACGCTCACCTACCGCTTCAACGTCGCACCGGAGACCGTCGGTCTGCCGATCAAGGCGATCATCGAACGGCCTGAAAAAATGAAACTCACCGTCAACGGCACGGAGGTCCCGTACCGGGGCGAGAAGTATTATTTCGGCGAGGAGTTCGGTATACTCGACGTCACCGAGGAGGTCATACCCGGGGAGAACGAGCTGAAGCTCTCCGCCGAACGGTTCGACGTGCTCTGCGAGGTGGAGGCGGTCTTCCTCGAGGGCGATTTCTCGGTATCGGTGGAGGACGACGCTTTCGTCCTCACTCCGGGACGCACGCCCGGATACGGATACTGGAAAGATCAGGGCATGAGCCACTATTCCGGCAGCGTAGTCTACGAATACGGCGTGAACCTGGAGAGGAAGCCGGAGACGGCGACCCTCCGCGTCGCGGACTACAAGGGGACCGCTGCCTCCGTCACGGTGAACGGGAAATACATCTCCGCCGTCCACCGCAACGGGCGGTATGACGTCGATATCGCCCCGTATCTTAAAGAGGGCGGGAACAGGATCGAAGTGAAGGTCTGCGGAAGTCTGCAGAACGTCCTGGGGCCTCACCTGAACTATCAGGACGTCATG
>CACXCL010000078.1 GCA_902766115.1 uncultured Ruminococcus sp. | reverse complement strand
TGTCAGTAACGTCGGCGTTCCCGGAGGGCATACGCCGCTCCAGCCCGCGTGCGGACAACTGAATATGATGTTCACGTACGGCAGTTTCGAACAGAAACACGCGGCGGGCGCTCCCGGTCGGAGGTCCCCGCGGAAACCGCGGCTGCATCCGGCAGAGGGGAGACGCTCTCCGCCGTCGGATGCAAAAACTCTTTGCGGGGGCCGGTCCGGTTAGTCGTTACGTGGGTTCGCGCAGAGCCAAATTACGGCTTACGCGGTCTTTTACCGCAAAGGGGGATGCAAAATGAAAAACGGGAATATTGTCGAACTGCGCAACGTCACTCTCTCATTCGACGGAGAAAAGATCCTCGACAGGCTGGACCTTACGGTCCGCGACGGGGAATTTGTAACTTTTCTCGGTCGGTCCGGGTGCGGTAAAACCACCACGCTCCGGATCATCGCCGGATTTCTCCGGCCGGATGAGGGCGACGTTTTTTTTGACGGCGAGAGGGTGAACGACGTCCCTCCGTACAAAAGAAACGTCAACACCATCTTCCAGAGGTACGCCCTTTTCCCTCACCTGAACGTCTACGAGAACGTGGCGTTCGGGCTGAAGGTCGCCGGCGTTCCGAAGGGGGAGATCGAGGAAAAGGTGAAGGAGATGCTTCACCTCGTGAACCTGGAGGGCTACGAAAAGAGGAAAGTGACCAGGCTCTCCGGCGGTCAGCAGCAGCGCGTGGCTATCGCGCGGGCGCTGATCAACAAGCCAAAGGTCCTCCTGCTTGACGAGCCCCTGTCGGCGCTGGACGCCAAGCTCCGCAAGGATATGCAGGTGGAGCTCCGCCGCATCCAGCGGGAGACGGGGATCACCTTCATCTTCGTGACTCACGATCAGGAGGAGGCTCTCTCCATGTCCGACACCGTGGTGGTGATGGAGAACGGCAAGATCCAGCAGATTGGCCGCCCGGTGGACATCTACAACGAGCCGGTGAACGCTTTCGTGGCGGACTTCATCGGCGAGTCGAACATAATCGACGGCGTCATGAACCGGGACGACACCGTCACCTTCGCCGGCCACACCTTCACCTGCGTGGACGAGGGCTTCGGGCGGGATGAGCCCGTGGACGTGGTCATCCGTCCCGAGGACGTGGACGTGGTGGAGCCGGAAAAGGGAATGGTCGTGGGGAAGATCACCCAGGCGACCTTCAAGGGCGACTACTACGAGCTCATCGTGGACGTCCGCGGCTTCAAATGGATGGTCCAGACCACCGACGCATACGAGGAGGAGCAGGTCATCGGCATCGTTCTCGACCCCGACTCCATCCACGTGATGCACAAATCGGAATTCTCCGGTCTCTACGGGGACTACAGCACTTTCTCTGACGAGCTGGACGAGGACCCGGAGGACGGCGAAGATGAGGAATAAGAAATCGTCCATCCTCAGCGGATTCATCAACGCGCCGTATTTCTTCTGGGCGGCGGCGTTCATCATAATCCCGCTTATAGTGGTGCTTTTCTACGCCTTCACCGACGGACACGGTCACTTTACCGTGCAGAACATGGCGTCGCTGAAGGACTACGGTAACGTGATACTCCGCTCCCTGTGGTACTCGGTGATCGCCACCGTCATCACCCTGGTAGTGGCGTATCCTTTCGCCTACACCGTCTGCAGGCTCCGTCCCCTGTCAAGGAAGCTCTGCAATATGTTCGTCACCCTTCCCATGTGGATCAACCTGCTCATCAAGACCTACTGCCTCACCTCGCTGATGGAGCAGAACGGTCTGATAAACCAGGCTCTGACCGCCGTGGGCTTCGGGCGGCTTTCCCTTTTGAACAACACGGGCGCCGTGATCTTCGGCATGGTCTACAACTACCTGCCGTACATGATCCTGCCCATCTATAACGCCATGTCCAAGATCGACCCGTCTCTTCTTGAGGCGGCGGAGGACCTGGGATGCAACAGCTTCCGGCGGATCCGCCGGGTGGTGATGCCGCTGACCGCCCCCGGGGTGATCTCCGGGATCATCATGGTGTTCGTCCCCTCGGTGAGCACATTCTACATCTCCGCCAAGATGGGCGGCACCGGCAACTTCATGATCGGCGACCTCATCGAGAGCCAGATCCACAACCAGAACAGCAACCTGCCCTCGGCGGCCGCCCTTTCCACCGTGCTGATGGCGCTTATCCTCGTCAGCATGCTGATCCTGAACAGGTTCAGCGACAGTGAGGAAGGAGGCGGAGCGCTCATATGAAAACTCTCGGCAAGGTTTTTATGGGGATCGTCTACGCGGTGCTGTACGCGCCCCTCATCGTCATGGTGGTGTTCTCCTTCAACGCCGCCCGCAGCACCACCCATTTTAGCGGTTTTTCCCTCAGGTGGTACTCCGAGCTCCTCGGCGACTTCGACATGAGGGACGTCCTCGCCAACACGCTGTTCATTTCGGTCTGCGCCGCGGTGGTCGCCACCGTGCTGGGCGTCATCGCCGCCTACGGGATCTTCCGCATCAGGTCGAAACGGCTGAGAAACGCCGTGAACACCGTCACGAACATCCCGCTGACCAACCCGGACATCATCACCGGCGTGTCGCTGATGATGCTGTTCACGTTTTTCGGCTCGCTTCTCTTCCACAGATCTGAGATCCTGGGCTTCTGGACCCTGCTCATCGCCCACGTGACGTTCGACACACCCTACGTGATACTGAACGTCCTGCCGAGGCTCTACGGCTCCGACCCGACTCTGTACGAGGCAGCCATGGATCTCGGATGCACCAGGACCAAGGCGTTCTGGAAGATAATCTTCCCGGGGATCGTCCCCGGCATCGTCTCCGGCTTCATCATGGCGTTCACCCTGTCCCTGGACGACTTCATCATCAGCTACTACACCAACGGGCACTACAACATCCTCGCCACGAAGCTCTATACGGCGGTGAAAAAGCCGGTCTCACCGGAATATTACGCTCTTTACTCTCTCATTTTCCTTACCATAATGATACTGATGACCGTCGTGAACGTGATACAGTTCCGCGCGGAAAGGAAAAAGGACGGCGGCCGGCCCACCGGTCAGAAAGGATTTGCAAAATGAAAAAGATCATCTCTCTCGCCCTTGCCGTGCTCATGATCGTCTCCATGGCGGCGCTTTTCTCCTCCTGCTCGAAAAAGGCACGCCTCGACAAGCTCCGCCGGGAGCTGGAGGGCAAACTGGAGGCAGACTATTCGAACGACCTTGAGGGGACCACGCTCTACGTCTACAACTGGGGCGAATACATCTCCAACGGCAAGGAGGGCACTCTTGACATCAACCTGGCGTTCGAGGCGGTCACCGGCATCCACGTGGAATACAGCACCTACGACAGCAACGAGTCCATGTACGCCACCCTGTCCGGCGGCGGCGTGAACTACGACGTGGTGATCCCGTCCGACTACATGATCGGGAGGCTCATCGAGGAGGGGTATCTCGCAAAGATCGACACCTCGAAGCTCAGCAACTTCAAGTATATCGACGAGCAGTACAGAAACCCCGAGTACGACCCCACGGGCGAGTACTCTGTGCCCTACGCCGGCGGCTATCTCGGCGTGATCTACAACAATACCATGGTCGATCCCGAGGACGTGGACGGCACCTGGTCTCTCTGCTGGAACCAGAAGTACCAGGGGCAGATCCTGGGCATCGACAACGCCCGCGACGCGCTGGCGACCGCCATGTTCGCTCTCGGTATCGACGTGAATACCTCCGATACCGCCGAGTGGGACCGCGCCGCAGAGTATCTGAAGAAGGCGGTGCCGCTGTACCAGAGCTGGGCGATGGACCAGAACTTCGAGAAGATGGAGGGCGAGAACGCCGCCGTCTGTGTATACTACACCGGCGACTATCTGACCATGGTGGACGACATGGACGAGGCGTCCGGCAACGGCGACCACCTGTCCATGTATTACCCCGAGGAGGGGACCAACGTGTTCTTCGACGCCTGCTG
Source organism: uncultured Ruminococcus sp. (assembly GCA_902766115.1). Taxonomy (GTDB): domain Bacteria; phylum Bacillota; class Clostridia; order Oscillospirales; family CAG-272; genus RUG11130. The sequence continues at coordinate 10,216 of CACXCL010000078.1, read as the reverse complement.
CATTCTGAAGGGTTCGCAGAATTACGACGCCGCCATGCTGTATCTCAACTTCCTGATGGATCCCTACGTGGCGCTGCAGAACGCGGAGTATATCCACTACGTGTGCCCCAACACCGCCGTGACGGAGAATCCGGAATACAGCGAGTATCACAACGAGATCCTCTATCCGAAGACGGAAGTGAAGTCCCAGTACTACACACACCTTGACGAGGCTACGATCAAGCACTACGAGGACCTCTGGAACAAGATCAAGAGCGCGGGATAACGGTCCCCCGGGACGTTCCGCCGCGATATTTGCGTGTTAAAAAACCGGCTGAAGTGAGGGAAAATCTCATTTCAGCCGGTATTTGTCATATGACGGGGCAAGCAGGACGCCGCGCGCCATTCGCCGGTGAGCCGTGAGGCGCAGGAGTCGCCCCCGACGGGGCAAAAATAAGCCGCGGAGTTTTCCGCGGCTTTTATCAAAAGTTTTTGGGGGTGTGGGGGCTTTTTTCAAAAAGCCCCCGCGTATTATCACTTGCTGTAACCGAGCATCCACTGGTACACCGCGGGATCGTGATAGACTTCGTCCCATCCGCCGTGGCCAATGCCCTCAAAGGAGGTGAGCTTCGCGTTGCCGCCGGCGTCGTTCACCGCGTTCACCATATCCACGGACAGATGATACGGAACCGCCTCATCCTCGGTGCCGTGGAACGCCCAGATCGGCACATTGACAAGATCCTTCGCGGTGGACGTCGAGGCGCCTCCGCAGATGGGCACCGCCGCCGCGAACACGTCGTTCATGGCGCCGGCGTAGTACCATGTGCCGTAGCCGCCGAGGCTGGTCCCCATGATGTAAACGTGGTGCTCGTCCACCTCACGGGAAGACACCACGTCCCGGATCATCGGGTTCAGGACAAAACGTCTCTCGAACCACGCGAGACGGTCGTCGGTCACCTCGTCCAGCTGAGGCGCAAGAACGATGAACGGGAAATCCTCCACCTTGGCGATCTCCGTGAAGAAGCTGTTGTTGTAAAGCTCATCCAGTCCCGTGCCCGAGGAGCCGGAACCGTGAAGGAACACCAGCAGCGGCCGCTTTTCCTTGTGGTCGTATCCCTCGGGATATTTGATAATATATTCCGCCGTTCGGCCTTTCTCCGTCACGGAGCCTCTTTCCTTCAGCACGAAGGGTGCGTCGTCGAATCTTTTGAGTATCATGGCGAACTGCTCCCTCGTGGCGTTGTCTCTCGGCGCGGCGGTGTCCTTCGTCATGCCGGAAATGAGCCCTTCTCCCACCGCCCAGGCGAACGATTCCGCGGCGTAGCTGTGGATCTTGTTTTTGTCGGCGAATGCGTCGAGATCCGCACGTTTCGACACGTCAAGGAGCTTCACGTCGCAATATCTGTGGAGCATTGTGACCAGCTGTTCCCTGGTGATCTTGCCGTTCGGGTCGAAGATCCCGTCGGAGATCCCGTTGACAATGCCGCGGCTCTCAGCCCAGATGACGGCCTTTGAGTACCATTTTCCGTCCTTCACGTCGGAAAACGCGTTCTTGAAGGTCACCTCCGGCTCGCCTTCACGGCGGTACAGCACGGTGACCACCATGGCGCGGGTCATGGGAGCGGCCGGATTGAATTTTCCGCCGCCGACCCCGTCCATGTAGCCCTTTTCGGAGGCGTAGACGATGGCGTCATAGCTCCACCGCGATTTTTTTACGTCGACGAAGGGACTGTCAAGAGGATAGGTCTCCGCCGCAGAGACGGAAAATGCCGTAACGGAGGCGATCATGATCGCCGCTAAGATGAGAGATATCAGTTTTTTCATGATGGTTCCTTTCTTTTCGGGGATTTTCTTATTTTTCCACTTGTCTTGCAAGCAGTTTTTCCATGATGCGTGAGTAATCCGGGTCCCGGGACGAGCTCAGAAGGGTGATTCCGCCCTTTTCCTCCGAGTCGGTCAGCAGATCCGCCTCGCTAAGCCTCCGCTCCGTCTCGCGGGCGGTGCCTCCGGCTCCGTCGAAGATCATAATGCCCGGTCCCGCGACTTCAGCGATGACGCGGCGGACGTGGGCGTAGTGGGTACATCCCAGAACGATGGAATCGGCGCCTTCAAGGCGCGGGACGAGTATTTCCCTCACCAGGGAGAGAGTGCCGTCCCCTTCAACCTCTCCGCGTTCCACCGCCTCCACGAGGCCGTGGCAGGGGACGAAGACGAAATCGGCTTTATCCCGCAGCTTGTCCGACAGGGCGCGCAGCTTTTCCTCCCGTATGGTCAGAGGCGTCGCCATGACCACCACCCGCGGGTGATCTCCCGCCTCTGCGGCGGGCTTCAGCGCCGGCTCCATGCCGATGATGGGGACAGCCGGGAATTTCTCTCTCAGATATCCCGCCGCGGCGCTGGTCGCCGTGTTGCAGGCGATGACCACCGCCTTTGCGCCGTTCGCTATCAGACGGGACACTGCGTCGTCAGTAAGGCGGCGCACTTCTTCCGCGGACCGCTCGCCGTAGGGCGCGTTTGCCGCGTCGCCGAAGAACACGAAATCCTCCCGGGGCATCCTCCCGATCAGCTCCGGCAGGACGGAAAGCCCGCCCACTCCGGAGTCGAAGACCGCCACGGGATTTCTTCTCTTTCTCATATCAGTCTTCGCTTTTTTCTTCGTTTCCGGACTTTTCATTTTCCGCGTTTTCCTGTTTCTCATTCCCGACGGCGACCTTCCTCACAGCTTCAAGCACCGCGGAGACGAGCGCGCCGATGAGGAATATGATCCACGTCACTCTCCATTTGTGAGTCAGGAAGCTGACTGTGAAATAGACGATCAGAATGATGAGCCACAGCGCCCCTTCGAGATTTGACCAGATCTTCGACAGAGGCTTGCCCCGGTTCAGGTCGAACACCGCGTCGATGACCATGGATCCCAGGGCGCCGCCGAGCCAGATCACCCAGGTGACGTCCCAGCGGTGAGTCAGGAAGCTGACGATGAAATACGCCGCGGCGGTGATGAGCCAGAAGGACGTATGCGCCGCCTCCTCCACGGAGGACAGTCCGTCGTTCTTCGGCTTTTTTTCTTCCTCCTGCGCTTTCTCGGGGACGGGAGCTTTCAGCCCCTCCGCCGCCTCCTTTATGCGGGGCATGACGGTCTCCACCGCCGATCTGTAGGCGTCCAGGTCCGGGACGCCCGCGGCGACTTTTTCGTCGTAGAGACTTTCAGCCTCGGCGACGAAGCCGCCGAGCGCCTCCGCGTACCCCGGGGCGTCCTCGGACGCTCCGAAACGCCGGAGCTGTTTTTCGAAATGGCTTTTTATCTGATTTTTCATGTCCGACGATCCTCTCCTTTTTCTCAGAAATACACCGGCTTCGCAGAGACGCAGAGTCCCGTGCCGGCGTCGATCTCAAACAGCGCGCCGCTGGCGCGCTCGCCGCCGTCGGATCCCTCGAATTTCACGGGGACCCCCTCGGTGAACCTGCGGAGCACGCACTCAGTCTTTACTCCCAGGATGCCGTCCGACGAGCCGGTCATCCCGAGATCGGTGATATATCCCGTGCCGCCGGGGAGAACCGCGCAGTCCGCTGTCATGACGTGGGTGTGAGTCCCCGCAACGACGGCGACTCTGCCGTCGAACCGCCTTGCCAGCGCCATTTTTTCGCTGGTGGCCTCCGCGTGGAAGTCCACCACGGCGATATCGAACGATCCCGCCTCGCGGCGGAGGATATTCTCCAGCGTCTCGAACGGCGAGTTCGCCGGATCCATGAACACCTGTCCGATGAGGTTGACGACAAGCACCGTCGCTCCTCCCGCGTCCGCGCGGCACCAGCCGACGCCCGGCGCGCCGCCGTACATGTTCGCCGGACGTATCGCCCGGGGGTCGTCGTCCAGCAGGGAATACGCGTCCCGGTGACGGAAGGTGTGGTTGCCTCCGGTGACGACGTCGCATCCGGCGTCGATGAGCCCCTCGAAGGAGGACGGGGTAATGCCGTTCCCCTCGGCGGAGTTCTCGCCGTTGGCGACGGTCAGGGATACGCCGTTTTCCCGCACGAACGAGCGGAGCCGCCCGCCGGAGGCGAGATACCGGATCCCGTTCTCCCGGACGACGTCGCCGAGCATCAGAATTTTAAGAATCATCGGAAGGTTCTCCTTCGGTCAAAACGACACGGAGAGATGAAGCCGCGGCGGCACACCTCTCCGTTATGATGAACTGTCTGTCGGTATCAGACGATCACGCCGCGGCGGCGGCGGTTGTAGTCGGAGCGCGGGTTGACGATCTCGCGCCAGTCGAGGTCGCCGCGGTCCAGGGCGCAGATCAGCACCTCGGCGGTGGCGATGTTGGTAGCTACCGGCACGTTATGTACGTCGCAGAGACGGAGAAGATTGTACTCCGTTTCATTCCAGCCCTCGTTGTTCGGAGTGGTGCTCCTGAAATACAGGAGGACGTCGATTTCGTTGTACGAGATCCTGGAAGCGACCTGCTGCTCTCCTCCGTGTTCCCCCGCAAGGAGCTTCTCTATCTCGAGCCCGGTGGCTTCCGATACGTATTTTCCGGTTGTGCTGGTGGCGCAGATGTGGTGCTTCGACAGGATCCCGCAGTAGGCGATGCAGAACTGCGTCATAAGCTCCTTTTTGGTATCGTCGGCGATGAGAGCAATATCCATGGTACTTTCCTTTCTTTGGGTTCTGTATGTGAAAAACTTATGTCAGAGTCTGATTTTCGAGCGAAGCTTGCCGAGGCCGCGAAAGAGGGGGACGCTGTCTCCCAGGATCCTCGCAGCGGTGTTCCTTGCGGCGACGGATGTGATCCCTTCAGGCAGGAGAACGCCCCTGTCCTGAGCGGAGGGAAGATGCTCGTCGTGGGGATAGACGCCCACGCACCGCACGGAGCACTCGTCGATCATCTGAAGAAGTCCCGCCCGTACCCCGAGATTTGCCAGCGACACGTCGAAGTCGTTTATCACAAGCCGCACGTCGAGTCCTTCGCGCGCCGCCGCCAGCTTCTGAGCGGTGATTTCCGCGGCGCGGATCGCCGTCCGGCTCTGACCCGAGACAACTATCGCCATGGTGGCGAATTCCTTCGCCAGCATGCGGGGGACGAAGCTTTCCGCGCCGGAGTCGCAGATAACGACGTCGGCGCCCGATTCGTCTGTCAATTTTTTCAGCGCTCCCGGGATGTCTTCGTATACCGGGCCGTTTTCGGGGCCGAGCACGTCCTCGTCCGGAGCGGGGCAGAACATGATCTCGCCGTCCTTCACGGGGATGCGGACCGTCGTTCTTTCGGCGTCGGCGCGGCCCGCCATGTAGTCGTAGAGATTGAAGATAACCTTGTCGCAGGTCCCGGTCATGAGCTCCAGGCTCCGGGACCGGAAATCAAGGTCCGCCAGCAGCACGCGGAGTCCCTCCTCCGCCATCGACGCGGCGACGGAGGCCGATACGGTGGATTTTCCCACTCCGCCTTTCAAAGAGGTGACGATTATTTTTTCCGTCCTTTTCACGTCCTGCCATCTCCCATCTTTGATCGGAACCCACTGACCTATGCTAAATAATAACATAAAAACGACTGTTTTGTCAATAGGGTGCATAAAAAACTTCGGATTTTTTTATGCGGTTTTGTATCTTTTTACTTATCTTTGCCGCTTTTCAGCTTCGGCTCAGCTCGTCGCTTCTCTTTTTCGCCGCCTCGACGCCTTTTTTCACCGCGTCGCCGAATCCGGAGCCGGTCATGGCGATGAGCGCCGCCTCGGTGGTCCCTTTTTTGGAGGTCACGCGGCGGCGGAGCTCCGCGGCGGAAATACCGGTTTTCTCAATGAGAGCGGCGGTGCCGATGAGGGTCTGCTCCGCCAGGGAGACGGCGATATCGTGATCCATTCCCGCCTCCTCGGCGGCTTTCGCCATTTCCTCCGCCAACAGGCAGAAATATGCGGGCCCGCTGCCGGACACGGCGGTGACGACGGAGATCATGTCCTCGCTCACGCGGCAGACCTTCCCCATTACGGAGAACAGTTCTTCCGTGAGAAGGCAGTCGTCTTCGTCTGCGTTCCTGCCGGGGGCGTACGCCACGGCGCTTTTCGCCACGGAAAGGGCGAGGTTGGGCATAAGACGCACCACAGCGGCGCCGGGGATCGCGTTTTCAATCCGGTCCGTCCCTATCCCCGCCATGATGGAGAGATAAAGCTTGTCCGGGGTGAGGTATTCGCCGTACATCCGGACGGCGTTGTCGAATTCCTGGGGTTTTATGGCGAAGATCACCGCGTCCGCCGAGGCGATATCCGACGGCTCGCCCCGGATCACGCCGTATTCCGCCGTCACGGCGGCGGCGCCCTCGGGGTCGACCGGGTTCACGGTGACGATCTCGTCCGGGCGTCTCAGACCCGATCCGACGATGCCGCCGATCATGGCGCGCGCCATAAATCCCGTGCCTATAAACGCTGTTCTGTTTCCTCTCATTTTACTGCCTCCGGTCATTCTCTCACCTGGCCGTCGCCGGTGACGAGGTATTTGTAGGACGTGAGCTCCCTGAGACCCACGGGGCCTCTTGCGTGGAGCTTCTGCGTCGAGATCCCGATCTCCGCGCCGAAACCGAATTCGAATCCGTCGGTAAAGCGGGTGGACGCGTTGTGGTTCACGCAGGCGGAGTCGATCTCACGCATGAACTTCTCCGCCGCGGCGGAGTCCTTCGCCACGATGGCCTCGGTGTGGCCGGTGGAGTATTTTTTCACGTGGGCGATGGCGTCCTCAAGGGAGTCCACGACGCGCACGGCGATATCAAGGGAAAGATATTCGCGGAAGAAGTCCTCCTCCGTCGCCTCGACGGCTTCCGGGAAGAGGGAGCGGGTGACGGGGCAGCCGTGGACCGTGACCCCGCGGTCGGCGAGAGCGCGGCAGATCCGCGGGAGTATATCCGTCCTGTCGCGGTGGAAGAGAAGGGTCTCCGCCGCGTTGCACACGGACGGTCTCGACACCTTTGCGTTGACGGCGATGCGCTCCGCCATATCGGGGTCGGCGTCCGCGTGGATATAGACATGGCAGTTTCCGACGCCGGTCTCAAGCACCGGGACCCGTGAGTTCTCACAGACGTTGCGGATAAGACCCGCGCCGCCCCGGGGTATGATCAGGTCGATGACGCCGCGCAGGCGCATCATCTCCTCCACGTCCTCGTGGGACGCGGATTCGGAAAGTTCGATACTGTCCGGCGGAACGGCGGTCCCGCTGAGCGCCTCCTTCATCACGTCCACCAGAGCCCGGTTCGAGACGGCGGCGCTCCGGCTGCCGCGAAGCAGGATGCCGCTTCCTGCCTTTATCGCCAGGGACGCGGAATCCACAGACACGTTGGGACGCGCCTCGAAGATCATCCCGATGACTCCGAGAGGGACCCTGACGCGGCGGACCCGGAGCCCGTTCGGGCGAGCGGTCTCGTCGATCAGCTCCCCCACGGGATCGGGCAGGGCGGCGACCTGCCGCACGCCCTCCGCCATGGACGCGATCCGTTTTTCGTTCAGCGAAAGCCTGTCGAGAAGCGCCTCCGACATACCGCCCGCCCGTTCCCGTTCCACGTCCTCGCGGTTCAGGGCGAGGATTGAGGCGGAATTTTCCTCAAGGGCGTCCGCGATCTTCATCAGCGCGTCGTTCTTCTCCTCCGTCGTGAGGAGGGCGAGGCGGGAGGACGCCTCCCTGACCTTCAGCGCAAGTTCTTTTACACTCATCATTTTACCGTTCCTTTCCCGGACCGATCACGAAAAGATCGTCCCGATGGATGGCTATGCCGGACGCGCCGGGGCCGGAATCGTTCCTCAGCTCGTCCGAGTCTGCGGAAGCGATCCCGCGGGCGATTCGCTCTCCGGCGGAGGACAGCACCTCCACCGTGTCGCCCGCGGAGAAATCTCCCCTGACTCCGGCGACTCCCGCACGGAGCAGACTGCTTTTGCCGCCGGCGACTGCCCGGGCGGCTCCGTCGTCCACCCAAATCTCCCCGCAGGACGGCGCGTAGAACGCCAGCCATTGGGTCCTCGTTCTCAGAACGTCGTCCGCGCGGAACAGGGTGCCGTCTCCCTCGCCGCCGACAGCTTTTATCACCGGGTCCTCTCCGGAGGAGGAGCAGATGAACACGGGCACGCCCGCCCGGGTGGCGAGCTTCGCTCCGCGGAGTTTCGTTATCATGCCGCCGGTGCCGTTTGAGCTTCCGGAGTCCCCCGCCGTGTCAAGGACGTCGTCGACGCTGTCGACCACGGGGATCAGTTTTGCCGTAGGATCCTTTGACGGATCCGCGGTGAACAGCCCCCCCACGTCGGTGAGGATCACCAGCAGATCCGCGTGGACCATGGCTGCCACCTGCGCCGACAGGGTGTCGTTGTCGCCCACCTTGATCTCGTCGATGGAGACCGTGTCGTTCTCGTTCACCACCGGGACGGCGCCCCGCCCGAGAAGCACCTCCACGGCGGAAAAGGCGTTTTTGTAGCGCCGGTGGTCGGTGAAGTCCTCCCGGGTCAGAAGAAGCTGAGCGGTGACATAGCCGCGCGCGGCGAAAAAGCGGGTGTATTCCTCCATAAGGAGACCCTGGCCCACCGCGGCGGCGGCCTGCTTGCCGGCGAGGTCCGAGGGACGGGACGAGTACCCCAGAGCGCGGAAACCCGCGGCGATGGCGCCGGAGGAGACCAGCATCACGCTGTGGCCCGCGTCGCGCAGGTCCGCGAGCTGGCTCACGATGCGCGAGATCTTCTCTCTGTCAACGTCGCCGGTGGGTCCCGTCAGGGACGTGGTCCCCGCTTTGACGACGATCAGCTTCTTTTCCATTGCGATCTCCCTTTCAAAATCCCGAAGGACGGGCGGTTGCCGCCCGTCCCCGTTTGTTTATCTGTTTTTTGCGACGAAGTCGTCGCGGCGGATCAGCTCTCCTCCGCGGAGGCGCGATTCCTCCGCCGCAAGAGCGATGATGTGGCTCTCCAGTGATTCGTCCACGCTTGTGGCGGACGAGCTGACGCCCGCCTCGCCCCGGAGCAGGGCGATAAGGTCCCTGACGATACCTGCGTCGCCGCCGCCGTGACCGAACGCGTCGTCGTCGGACTTCGCGTCGTAAAGTATGCTGTGGTCGGTGAAGCGGTCCACGTAGGGATTCACCCGGATGGTGTCGCTGTCCAGTTCGCACTTCAGGTCGCCCTTCGTGCCCATGATATGTATCTTTCTGCCGCCGTCCACGTTGAACGCGCACATGGAGAAGGTCAGGGTGACGTCGCCTTCGAACAGCACGTTGACGATCTGGTGGTCAACCACGTCGTTGTCGCAGTGGTAGACGCATCTGCCGTAGGGTCCGGTGCGGAGCGCTTCCTCAAGCGCCTCCATGGTGGGCACCTGGGAGACCACGTCGATGGGCCAGGAGAACACGCCGCGGCGGCCCCATTCGAGGTAGTTCGTGTCCACGCTGTAGGGGCAGGTATGGTAATGCGGGCATTCCGCGGTGCATCTCTCGGTGGCTCCCTCGGGGGCGCAGGACGCCTTGAAATGGGTCAGCGCGCCGAAGGACGACACGGCGACGGACTTCTTTCCCACCAGCGCGTAGTAGAAGTCCATGTCGTGACAGCACTTCTGCAGGATCATGGGGGAGGAGCGCTCCTTGTTCGACCAGTTGCCCCGGACGAAGGAGTGAGCCTGGTGCCAGTAGCAGACCTCCTCGTTGGCCTGGATGGAGACCACGTCGCCGATGGCGCCGGAGTCGATGATCTCCTTGAGCTTGCGGAACATATTGGTATATCTCAGCACGTGGCAGACGAGCACCTGAACGCCCTTTTCGCGCGCCTTGTCCGCGATCTCGTAGCATTCGTGAAGATCGGGCGACACCGGCTTCTCCAGAAGCAGGTGGTATCCCTTGTCAAGCGCCGCCATGGCGTGAGGGTAGTGGAGCCGGTCCATGGTGCATATGAAGACCACGTCGGCAAGCTTGCCGCGGGAGAGCATTTCCTCCGCGGACGAAAACCGCATTTCGGGCGCGACCCCGAACTTGTCCCCGAATCTTTCGACCCGGTCGGGAAGTATATCGGCGCAGGCGACGATCTCCGCCTTGTCGGGATACAGCAATACATAATCGGAATACGCGTTTCCGCGGGAGCCGAGACCCGCTACGGCAATCTTGATTTTGTCGTTCATGGTAGTATCTCCTTGATGTTTTTCTTCGGAGAAATCTTACCATATATCCGGTCGGAATGCAACAAATATCGGCCAAAAAATTGTCCGATCGGCCCGTTTTTTTTGACGCCGGAG
>CACXCL010000077.1 GCA_902766115.1 uncultured Ruminococcus sp. | reverse complement strand
TCGCTTCCCTCCAGGGGGAAGGCTTATACGCCGCCGGTTTCAATATTCCACTTTCCACTTTCCATTTTCAATTTTCAATTTTCCATTGAGAAAAAGCCCGCCGAAGCGGGCTTTTTCTCAATATCTTCCTATCTTTTCAAATTCGATATCGGGGAACCCGGCGCCGTCGCGTATGCGGTAGTCGCCTATGGCAGGATTCACGAAGATCGGGTTTTCCTTCAGGGTGTATCCGATATTATTCTCTATAACCGAATACTTTTTCACCGTCCATCCGTAGTCATCCGGAACCGTCCCCCCATTACTGATATACATGTTCCCCGTTATGTCATTCGCGGGGTTGAGCACCCAGCTCCAATCGTTATGTCTTGCCACATCCATAGTATACTCAAACAGAAACGGCCAGTGTTCCATATAATATTCTTTATAAACCTCATCGCGTTCACACTGATCGTAGAATGATACCCAGATATCAAGATCATCTGACAGGTCTGCTGAAAGGATCTCACTCTCGGACATAAGCATATTGGGTCCGCCGCCTATACCGATTAGTGCCGGATTCCCCGACGGGTTTACAAAGACGTTGTTTAAAACCGGATTGTCACGTCCTCCGTTGATGGCGACCGCGGTTACTACGTCGAAAAACAGATTGTTCGAGATTTCCGTGCCGCCGTTGCCGTCATCGCTGTAAGCGCCGTATGCAGCCCCGGCAGGAACGTTCCGGAAGAGATTATATCTGATAACGTTACTTCGGTTGCGGACGTTACGCCCGTAATAGATCACTCCACCGTCAGAAGAGTTGAACATACAGTGATTGAAATCGTTGTACTCTATAACGTCAAAGCAGCCGCCGAACACGATCGCCGATCTGCCTATGTCAACAAACTCGTTGTGTGTAACGACGTTCCGGTCCCCCGTGATATATAAAGCTCCGTTTCTGTCCACCATAAGGTGAGAATGAGAAAACCGATTGTTGTCTATCCTGCAATTACTGTTACCGTACGGCCCGACACCTCCGCGAACGTACAGACAGTAACAGGACACCCTGTCTACTGAACTCCGTGTCATGAAAAAGTTCAGATCGCGTCCGGGCAGATCGGAGATGACTTCCATTGAGTTATCCCCTTTAGTGCCGCAGCACGAAAAATCGCAAAGATCAACGGTCAGATCGTGTGAATTCCTTGCCGAGAACAGCATTTCCTTTGAGTTCTTCACAGTCAGACCTTTGAAGGTTATAAAATCGGCCTGACGTAAAGAAATCATAACACTGTTCCCCCCGGGGATACTCAGATCCCCGTGTTGATCGTATGCGTAAAGAGTCATGGTTTCCTGATCCACCCAGTATTCACCCGGCTGGTCAAGCTCTTCGGATATATTAGTCATCGCGACCGCGTTATAGATGTCGCTGGGGAATTCATTGTATCTGAGGCTTCCCATAACGGCCTTCGTAGGATCGGCGATTTCAAAATCGCCGGTCTCAAAGTTAATGTCCGATACCTCCAGAGTGTCCTTGAACCATCCGGTGGTCAGGTACCCGTACAGATTCAGTCCCTTGAGCGTATGGTACTTCTTTGCTCTGTTCTTGAAAACTCCGGCGGTCAGACGTATATGCCTGTCGTCAGACGTGTATCCGCCTTTCAGCAGATTGTCGGTGCCGTCGGAGTATTTATTCGGGAAACGGGCGACTGTCAAAACACCGTCAAGGGTAAAAATGGTTGTTTTAAGCGTATAGTCGTCGATAATATCCTTGATCGACGTCTTGGTTATCTGGTCGACCGCTTTGTCGCTGAACAAGTACTTTTCCTCATCGGACAGGGGGACAAAATCGCTTTCGAGGATTTCCCTCCCGTTGTTGAAGACGACATCCCCGTCGCCGTAGGCGCAGTAGACGATTCTCTGTTCCGGCGTGCCCGTATCCTCGGCGGTGAGCGTCACGGACAACGGTCCGTAGTCCCCCGCTTTGAACGCGACGATGATATCGCCCTCTTTTTTCGTCTGCTTTATTTCGCGGACCTTTTCCACGGCGCGGTTGAAGGTGGCGAGAGGTTTTTCAAAGGTGCCCGGATTTGAGTCGTTCCCGTCGGTCGCCACGTACACGTCCGCGTCGTCGACGAGCGGATATTCCGGCTCGGTGTAGTGACTTCTCAACGCCGGTTCGTTATAGGCAAGAGTAAAGGTGTCGTCGAATCTCTGGAGGATCGTTGCGAACTGCTCGCGGGTGGCGTAGCCCCGGGGCGACAGCGTGCCGTCGCTCATCCCTTTAATGAGGTTGGCTTCGTTCGCCCACGCCATGGCGTCTTTGGCGTAGTTGTGTATTTTGTCATGATCCGGATAACCCGAAAGATCGGCTCTCTCCGGAACGGAAACGAGACATCTCTCGGAAAAACGCGACAGCATCGTCGCAAGCTGTTCGCGGGTGATCTTTCCGTTCGGCTCGAAGGTCGTTTCGGTGATTCCGTTGACAACGCCCTCGTCCTTCGCCCAGATAACGGCGTCGGAGTAGTATTTACCGGCTTTCACGTCGGTGAAGTCGTTTCTGAAAGTGACTTCCGGCGATCCCTCACGGCGGTACAGCACGGTCACAACCATCCCACGTGTCATGGACCCGGCGGGATCGAATTTTCCGTCCCCGATACCGTTCATGTAGCCCTTTCCCACGGCGTATTTTATCGCCTCATAGCTCCATCGGGACGTTTTCACGTCGGAAAACGTCGACGCGTCCGCCGCGGAGACGGAGACCACCGTCCCGACCAGCATCAGAGCCGCCAGGATCATGCAGATCAGTTTCTTCATACCGTTTAATACTTCCTTTCGGGTTATTCCCGATTTCATTCTATCAAATCGCCGTTTCCTTGTCAATATTCAAACGAAAAAAGGGGGCTTTCGCTCCCTTTTCCCGATGCGCGGATCCGCGCGGTTTTATTCTTTTTCGAACGCGATCGCGCCGTCTTTCATTACCGCGTGTACCTTGTCGCCTTCCTTGATGTTTCCGGCTATCATTTCCTCGGAGAAGGTGTCCTCCACCCGGCGCACGATGGCGCGGCGGAGCGGACGGGCTCCGTAGACCGGATCGAATCCCTCTTTTGCGAGGGTCTTCACTACGTCTTCGGAGAACTCGATACCGATGCCGAG
>CACXCL010000076.1 GCA_902766115.1 uncultured Ruminococcus sp. | reverse complement strand
GCGGGTTTTTGTCGCGGTTTTTTCGTAAAGCAAAGGGGATTTTTCAAAACTGACGCGTCCGATCATCCGATAAATACCGACCGGCCGTCCCCCTTTTGTTATAATACCGTCAAAAGCGGAGGCAACGGGGGAGGCGGCCGCCTCGTCAATGAACGGCGCGGGGCCTTGCGAAGCGGCTCATTCCCATTCAATCGTCCATTTAACTGATAACTGATAGTGATGAACTGTTAACTGATTGAATGGGAATGACTAAGTCATTCCCATTCAATCGTTGCCGGGGGCTTGCTCGTGATGTCGTACACCACGCGGTTTATGCCCTTCACCTCGCCGGTGATCCTCGCGGAGACCCGGGACAAGAGGTCGTAGGGCAGCCGCGCCCACTCGCAGGTCATGAAATCGGACGTCTCCACGGCGCGAAGCACCAGCGTATACTCGTAGGTCCGGAAATCTCCCATGACCCCGACGCTCTTCGTGTCCGTCAGCACGGCGAAGTACTGATCCGCGCCCCGGAATTCGCCTCCCGCCGCCGCGCGGTCCAGTTCCTCGCGGAAGATCGCGTCCGCGTCCCGGAGGATATCGCACTTCTCCTTCGTGATCTCGCCGATTATCCTGATGGCGAGGCCCGGCCCCGGGAACGGCTGACGGTTTACGATCTGCTCCGGCAGGCCAAGCATCCGCCCCAGCCGGCGCACCTCGTCCTTGAAAAGCCCCGCCAGGGGCTCGATGACGCCCTTGAACGTCATGCTGTCCGGCAGACCGCCCACGTTGTGGTGGCTCTTTATCACCGCGGACTTGTTGGCGCCCGATTCCACCACGTCGGGGTAGATGGTCCCCTGGGCGAGGTATTCGGGATTGCCGCAGAGCCGCGCCTGATCCTCAAAGGTGCGGACGAACTCGTCGCCGATGATCTTCCTCTTCTTCTCCGGCTCGGTGACGCCGCGGAGCCGCGCGAGGAAACGCTCCTCCGCGTCAACGTACACGAAGTTCAGTTGTCTGTTCTCAAAGGCGGCGCGCACGGCGGCCGTCTCGTTTTTTCTCATGAGACCGTGGTCTATGTAGATGCAGGTGAGCCGCTCTCCCACAGCCTCCGACAGAAGCGCCGCGCAGACCGACGAGTCCACTCCGCCGGAGAGCCCCAGCAGGATTCTGCCGTCGCCCACGCGCTCGCGCACCGCTCTGATCTGCGTCGCGAGGTAGTCGTCCATTGTATAGTCCCCCGCCGCGCCGCATACGCGGAACAGGAAGTTTTTTATTATCTCGGTCCCCCGGGGCGTCGTCTCAACCTCCGGGTGGAACTGGACTCCATAGAGCTTCTTTTCCTCGTTCAGGAACGACGCCACGGGGCAGGACGCGGTGCTCGCCGCGATCCGGAACCCCTCCGGCAGCTCCGTCACGAGATCGGTATGGCTCATGAGCGCCTCTTCGTCCTTGTCGAGTCCCGCAAACAGGGGAGAGGACGTGTCAAGCGTCACCGGGAGTTTCCCGTACTCGCTTTTGTCGGCGGGGGAGACCACGCCTCCCAGAAGATGGCACATGAGCTGCATCCCGTAGCATATGCCGAGGACGGGTATCCCCATTCCGAGCACGCCTCTGTCGCAGGTCGGCGCGCCGTCCTCATAGACGCTGTTCGGACCTCCGGTGAAGATGATCCCGACGGGATCGAGCTTCTCGATCTCGCCGATCGGGGTGTCCCCGGGCTTTATGATCGAGAATACGCCGCACTCTCTGACGCGCCGCGCGATCAGTTCCTTATACTGCCCTCCGAAATCAAGGATGAGTATTTTCTGACAATTCAGTTCAACAGCCATTTTTCGCCCCCGTGTTTTTATTATATAATTTTATTATACTTTTCGCTCCCGTGTCAAGAGGAACAGAGCCGCCGGAAGCCGTTTTTTTCGTTTTTTTGTCACTCCGGGGGGACAAAATGCAAAAATTCACATTATTTTTACAAAAGAAATCGCAAATCTTATTGACAGAACGGCAAAACAGTGGTAAATTATTATAGAAATTAGCACTCGGACACTCCAAGTGCTAAAAAACCGATCGATTCGACCGAAAAAAGCCGAGCGAAGGAGGCGGGAGGATTGAATACGGAAGACATGCGACCGGAACATGAACTGAGCGAACGCAAAAAGCAGATACTCAAGGCGATCGTCGACGATCACATCAGGTTCGGCGAGCCGGTGGGGAGCAAATACCTCACCACGGAGGGACGCCTGTCCTGCTCGTCCGCCACGGTGCGGAACGAGATGGCGGAGCTTGAGGCGATGGGATATCTGGAGCAGCCACACACCTCCGCCGGGCGAGTGCCGTCCGAGGCGGGATACAGGCTGTACGTCGATTCCCTGATCGATCAGTACCGGCTGACCGAGAGGGAGATCGAGGAACTCAAGACGTCGCTGCGTAAAAAACAGGCGGAGCTGGACACCATGCTCGACACGGCCATACGGCTCGCGTCCACCATGACGGAATACACGGCGCTGGCGGCAAAGCCGCGGCGACGGCGCGTCACCGTGTCGCGGTTCGAGATCCTGCGGGTCGACGAGCGCACGCTCATCCTCGTCATGCTCATCGGCAACATCGTCAAGTCGCGGCAGATCCGGACGCGAACTCCGGTGCCCGACGAGGCGGTGCCGCGCCTCTCGAACGCGCTCAACGCCAAGCTGTCGGGTCTTACGGCGTCGGAGATGACGCTGCCTATCATGATGGAGATCGAGCGCGACATGGGCGAGTACGAATATCTGGTCGCGCCGGTGGTC
>CACXCL010000075.1 GCA_902766115.1 uncultured Ruminococcus sp. | reverse complement strand
TTGAAGTCCGCGTAGCGGTACAGCATCGTGGCGAGCTGTTCTCTCGTTATCTTGCCGCCGGGGTCGAACACGCCTTCGCTGACTCCGTTGACGATGTCGTTGTTTTTCGCCCAGATGACGGCTTTCGAATAGTATTTGCCCGCCTTCACGTCCGAAAATACGTTTTCGAAAACGATCTCCGGCGAGCCCTCCATGCGGTAGAGGACGGTGACCACCATTCCGCGGGTCATTGTGCCGGCGGGGTCGAATTTTCCGCCGCCCACGCCGTCCATGAGCTTGTTGTCGTAGGCGTATTTTATCGCCTTGTAGCTCCAGCGCTTGACTTTAACGTCGGAAAACGGGGATTCTTCCGCGAGCGCCGCGACGGCGAACACACCGGCGAGCATCAGCGCCGCAAGAATCAGGGAAACGAGTTTTTTCATGATTTTTTCCTTTCTCAGGAGAAGATTGTTTCTGTAATTAATGATATCAAAAGACACCGGTAAAGTCAAGAAAAAAACGCGAGCGCGCGCTCGCGTTTTTTACCGATTCTCTTATCTTTTCTCTCTTCTCTGAGAAAAATCCCCAAGGATTTTTCTCAATATCTTCCCGCTTCCTCGAACTTGATGTCCGGCGCGCCGGAACCCTCACGGATCCTGTAGTCGCCTATGGCGGGAGCCGCAAAGCACGGGTTTTCGGTGAGCTTGAAGTACCTGTTGCCCTCAGACACGCAGTATTCATTCGGCGTTGCCGGGGGCTCGCCCTTTTCGTTGAAGTACCAGTTGTTGCGGACGTAGTTCAGAGGGTAGATAACGAAGCCCCTCTCGCCGGCACGGTTCAGGTCCACCGTCAGGGTGGCGATCTCAGGAAAGGCCTCGAGATACTTCGCCTTCAGCTCCGGATCGGCGTCAAGCGTGTTGAAGAAGCGCACCCATCCCTGATAGAATCCGTTGGCTCTGCCGTTTTCCAGGATGACGTTCGGGTCGCCGCCGGCGGCGTTGTATGCCTCTATGACCTCGCTCATCGCGCCTGTGGAAAGCATTTCGCCGGACCCTATGAACACGTTGTCGTGGATGTCGTTGGATCTGCCGTCGTGGACCACCACCGGGGCGCCCACGATCAGATTGCAGTAGACCTCCGCGGCGGGTTCGTCGTCGTCCAGATAGACGGCGTATCTGTCGCCGACGGTGGGATAGAACACGTTATACCGTATCTTGTTGCCCCAGGCAGCCTGATCGTTGCCGCAGTAGACCGCCCCGCAGTCCTGGGAGTTGTACATACAGTTTTTGAACACGTTGTGCTCGATGATGTTGCTGCGTCCGCCGTACGTGATGGCCATGTAGCTGCAGTCCACAAACTCGTTGTGGGAGAGCACGGCGGGATTGAACCCGCCCACGTTGACGGCGGCGTTCCATTCCATTATGAGATTTGTCCGCGTGATGAGGTTGTTATCGAACAGGAGTCTGCAGTTTCCTCTGAACAGATCCGCCGTGCCGCAGGGACCGCTCATATTTATGACTCTTCCGGCGAAGACGGAAAATTCGCATTCCGTGATCTTCGTTTCGAAGTCCGTCCCCCACCGTACGGATATGTTCATAGCCATGGTTGAGGAACAGACGGAGAACCTGCACCTGTTGAGAGTCAGACCCGCGACGCCTGACGCCCGGAGAAGCTCCTCCTTGTATCCCTTTACCGTCAGCCCCAGGAACGTCACGTAGTCGCATCCGTTCATGTATATCCCCCGGTCCTTCAGCGGGAACGTGTACGTTCCGTGGGGGTTGTAAATATACATGGTGAGGCTGTCCGTGTCGACCCAGTACTCGCCGTCCGCGTCAAGATCCTCGGACATGTTGATGAACGCGAAGGACTGGTAGTACTCCCAGGGGAACTCTCCGTATCTGAGTGAGCCCATGCGCGCGGTTTCCGGATGGGGGATCCAGAAGTCGAAACCGCCGGTCTCCTCGTCCACGGTGTAGCCGCTGACGTCCAGCGTGTCCTTGAACCAGCCGGTGGTCAGGTAGCCGTAGAGCTTCATGCCGTCAAGAGTGTGGTATTTGTTCACGATGCGTCTCTGCATCATAGCGTTTGTGACCCTGATCTCGTTTTCGCTGACCGTTTCCTTCCCCTCAATAAAGCAATCGGACGTGTCAGAATACTTGTTCGGGAAACGGGCGATCCACAGGGCGCCGTCCTCGCCGAAGAGCACGTCGTTGTAGCTGTAGTCGGGCATGACCGCGTGGAGGTCGATCTTTTTGATGCTGTCAGCCGCCTTCGTGTCAAACAGCGCCCTTTCCGCCTCGGTGATGGGGCTCAGATCGTCCTCTTTGATGTTGGCGCCGCCGGTGATGACCGCCTCGCCGTCGCCGTAGGCGCAGTAGATCACGGGATGCTCCTTCGTGCCGGAGTCCTCCGCCGTCATGGTGATGTTATCCTCGTGATACTCGCCCGCCTTGAACGCCACGACGATACTTCTGTCGGTGACGGAGGATTTAAGGGCGCGCACCATCTCCACGGCGTGCGCAAACGTTGCGACGGGATGATCGAGGTCGCCAGCCGCGCTGTCGTCGCCGTCGGGGGAGACGTAAATATCCGCGTCGGTGACGAGGGGATACTCTTTTTCCGTGTAGTGGCTCCGGATG
>CACXCL010000074.1 GCA_902766115.1 uncultured Ruminococcus sp. | reverse complement strand
GATCGCGCAAGACCCATCCCTCAACATATGAGCTCACCCCGCAGACTGCAAGAGCCTGCCCCTCATTAAAGGAAACTACCCCTGCTGCAGCGGACTTCAGGTTCAGGGACCCGCTAACTCCCCGGCTGGTATGGCCTTATTCATCGGGGCACTTACCTTACAATAGTATATCACGGCGGACGCTTTTTTGCAAGTGATTTTTGACTCTTGAGCACTGAATTGGTAACTATTCTTCCCTTTCGTGAATATAATGGACGGTAGTATGGAAAATATTCAAAAAAGGAGACCTGTTAAATGATCATACATACCGTCGCCCGGGGAGACTCGCTCTTTTCAATCGCGAGCAGATACGGCGTTCCTGTCTCGCGGATAATCAACGACAATCTACTCGGCGAGAACGCCCGTCTTGTCGTGGGGCAGGATATCGTAATTTCATTCCCGCCGAGGACGTACACGGTCCGCGGCGGCGACACGCTGACGTCTATTGCGGAGGAAAACGGTGTTTCTCTGTTAACCTTGTATCAAAACAACCAGTTTTTGAACGGTGAGGCTACTGTTTTTCCGGGTCAGACTCTGACGATCGAACGTGAGGCGCCTGCTTTCGGCGCGGCGGCAGTGAACGGGTACGCCTATCCGTTTATTGACGAGACGGTACTCAGGCGAACGCTTCCATATCTCACGTATCTTTCGATATTCACCTATGGGATAAAGAACAGCGGCGAGCTGATCGAGCCTCAGGGGGGCGATGATAGGCTCATATCTATCGCCCGCGAGTACGGAACGACTCCCCTTATGATGCTGACCTCACTCACCGAACAGGGGAATTTTTCAAACGAGCTTGTAACCGAGATCCTTTCGTCCGAAGAGCTGAGCGACAGAGTGATCGAAGAGAGTGCGCGTGTTCTCGTTGAAAAAGAATACGGCGGGATAGACGTGGACTTTGAATATATAGGCGGGGAGTATGCGGACGCTTACGTCGGTTTTCTGAATCGAATGAAAAACAGGATCGGAGACGGATATCTTCTTTTTGTGTCGCTTGCTCCGAAAAACAGAGACGATCAACCGGGAGTGCTGTATGAGGGACACGATTACGCAAGGATCGGGGATATCGCCGACAATAATCTCGTTATGACCTACGAATGGGGTTACACATACGGTCCGCCCAACGCTGTATCGCCAATAAATGAAGTCAGGCGTGTACTCGAATATGCCGACAGCAGGATACAAAGCGACAAGGTCCTGATGGGGTTCCCGAACTACGGCTACGACTGGCCGCTTCCCTACGTCAAAGGGGAGACAAAAGCGGAGACAGTCACTAACGTCGGCGCCGTGGCTCTTGCCTCCGAGCGAGGAGCGGATATCTCATACGATGAAACAAGACAGGCGCCTTATTTCAGGTATTTCGACAGGCCGGAGTCTTTTGCGGATTCCGTCGAACACGAGGTTTGGTTCAGCAACGCACGGAACTGCGACGCTTTGCTGAGGCTGATAGATGAATTTGGACTTTACGGGACCGGAGTATGGAACATAATGAACTATTATCCGTCACTGTGGCAGTCTCTGATGTCGCTGTATTCGATCATCAAGATATAAGAAAAAGTCCCTCTGTGTGAGGGACTTTTGCTTTAATTCAACATTTCCTGACCGCCTGTTACGGGGACCGCCTGGCCTGTCTCATATTTCTGTTCAATGATGTAGGACACCGCGCGGTTCACGTCCTCGGGAAGGCATCCCCTTCCGAGAGGGACCTTCGATTCGTAATACGCCTTTACGTCCGCGACAGTCTTTGCACCCGGGACTTTACCGGCGTTGAGATACTGCACGAAAAGACCTTTCTCAGGGTCGGACCACAGCGGTCCGTCCAGGAAGTTGCCCGGGCAGACGGCGTTGACTTTGATACCGAACGGTGCAAGCTCAAGCGCGAAGGACTGGGTGAGACCAAGTCCGCCGAACTTGCTTCCCGCGTAAGCGAAGTTTTTATTCGATCCCGTGAGACCGGATTTGGAGTTGATCTCGATTATATCTGCCATATATCCCGGGGCTGCCTTGCGCTGGAGCTTCATCACCGCGGAAGCGTATTTCGCGCACATAAAGTACGCGGTGTAGTTGATGGAGGTGACAAGGTCGAAGTTCTGTTTCGTCATCTCTTCAAGCGATCCTGCACGGACGATGCCGGCGTTGTTGACAAAAACGTCGATGCCTCCGAAATGCAGCACTGTTTCTCTTACCATGTTGGCGACGCTGTCCTCGTCCGCAATATTTACGGTTACCGCGAGCGTGTCGGCTCCGGTTTCGGATGCGATCTCTTCAGCGGTCTTCTTCGCTCCCTCGGCGTTGATGTCGGCGATCACGACGGACGCGCCCCTTGAAGCGAGATACCGGGCGATCCCCGCGCCGAAGCCCTGTGCGCTTCCGGTGACTACAGCGATCTTCTGTGACAAATCTTTTGAGTTCACGGCGCCGCCGCTGACTTTTGATCTGTATTTCTCGACTTCCCAGTTGACGATAAAATCACGAAGTTCATCTGACATGGGCTGCACTCCGCCGAAACTTTCGGAGTATGTGACGACGGTCATGGCGTCCCGCCAGAGGGCGGCGGCAGTGCGCGCTTCTTTAAGCGTCGATCCGATCGCAAATTCGCCCAAATCCTTTACGATAACGATCCTCGGAGAGTACCCGTGCTCAGATTTGAAGTCGTTGAAAGCGGAAACGACAGACTCGGTATCCGTCTCCTGGAGGTACAAAGGTTCGGCCTTGCAGTACACAATGTGATCGGGTGTGAGCGGTCTTCTGACCTTTTCAAACTGCTCTCTGGAGGCGGCGAACCCGAGGACAGTTCCGTCCGCACTGAAGTGGACTCTGGAAGCGCCTTCACCGTCATAGAGCATACGAAGAACAGGGGCGATCTCAGCGGCTTTGGCGTCGTTTGTACCGACCTTCGAGAAATCGGGTCGGGTCGTGATCTTTCTGTCGATGGCGCCGATGACCGACGAGACAAGTTTGTCAAGATCCTCCGCTGTCTCAGCAGCGAAGAATACTCCGTGATTCTGATGAAAAACGAGATCTGACTTTCGACCTGTTTCTGATTCGTATTCCTGCATCGCGCGGCGGAAAGCGGAAGCCATAACGTAACCGGGCTCGCATGCGTCAAGCCAGATCGATTCCGGGAACAGTTCGTTTATGATTTCTTTTCCTTTTTTCGAACAAAGAACCCCGTTTACGACGGCAGGATGAACGTGGAGAACGAATTTCTGCGAGAAAAGATCGTGGAAGAGCGTCTCGACCGATGGCCTTTTCGCCTCTTCTCCTGGGCGGCGGGACGCCATCAGGTCGCGAAGCACAGCAGCTTCCCTCTCGTCAGCGTCTGCGGGATACTCTTTTTTCCATATTTCGGCGAGGCGTTCCCGGTCCATCCTGACGAACTGCTCCGCCTTTATCGTTTTAAGCGAAGTGCCGCTTCCTTTTATATAAAGCTCTTTTTCCGTTTTGACCGAAGTGTTCCCTCCTCCGGCGAGTACAAAACCGGGATCTGCTCCGTATTTGTTTGACAGATTAACAAGGATTTCAAGATCGTTCATTTTTATGCTCCATTCCGCCGCTCAAAGCGGCTTTCTGTTTTGCTGATGTTATTGATTATTTTTTCATCCCGCCGATTTCGGCATAATGATCCACACGCGTCTGAAGGTCGGGATATTTTTCCTTGGTTTTTTTCGAAAACAGGGCGTCGGAAATATCCTGCGTTGCGGCCTTTTCATGACCTATAAGCGCGTAAGTGGACGTTACGAGATGCTCGTACGCGGGATCGGCGATGGCCTGGCAGATGAACGACTGACGGGGAGAATTAATATCCTCTCCGCTTATCTCAAACAACGAATGATCTCTGCACATCTTTATTACCGTGGCGAGCTGCTCTTTCGTATTCCTCGACGGCATATAAGTCACCGCTTTGAAGTTGTTTTTTTTCAGCTCGTCAAAGAGGATCGGAAGATAATCATCCTCGAATTTCTGCGCCTTTTTGTCCCCTGTGGGACTTTCTCCCACGTCGCCGAGGTATGCGTATGCGGAGATTGCTCCAAGCTCGTCCGCAAGAGCGGTGAATTCCGCGATGTTAATGAGCTCATCGTCGGCGTCGATGTAGATCTTCGACACAAGACTGCTTTTAAGCACCCCGAGAACGTCATATTTATAGAAATTATCCGGCGCTTCGAGAAGTTTCTTTTCGGTTTTTTCGTCAAGTTTTTTACCGATGAGTTTTTCGATAATGCCGATCGCTTCCCCCCTGATCGGGTATTTTTCGACTACTTTCCCGGTCAGAGCGAAAAGTACGTGGCGCTCGGTTATACTGCCGCCTTCTCTCGCCATGGAAATGGGGTAAACGTCCCGGTCGAAATCGAGAGTGAGACCGAATTCGGTGACGATATCATTGATCCGTGCGACCATCTTCCTGTTTCTCAGGTTTCTTTTTTCACGAACGCTTTTGAGGACGGCTTCTGCTTTGTCAAAATTCTGATGAGGTATGCCGTGCATGGCGAGATACGCGCAGGAGAGCTGATCCGGATTGTTGATCCTTCTTCCTTCGAGAGCGGTTCCTTTAACGTTGGCGCGGCACTCGAATCCGCAGGTAACGGGCATTTCCATTATCGCGCCCGCATCGATAAACTCGCGCGCCCCGCCGACGCTGTCGTGGTCCATGATGCCGGCTGTTCCGAGACCCGCCTTCCACGCGTAAAAAACAGCGGAGGTCGGCGTATAGGGAGAGAACGAATAACAGGTGTGGATATGGTTGTTGACCCAAGTTCCGTCTCTGTCTCTCAGTATGTTCCCGCGATCGATCTCTTTTTTCAGATCTCTCAGAGCGTCAAGCCGTTCTTCCGCTGTCACGTCGCAACGGGATATAGTCGTGATCGGTGAATTGTCTTTCATTTTTATCCTCTATTTTATTTATTATTCCGTCTTATCCGATTCAACAGACGAGCCGGTTTTTTTATCTTTGACTTTGAAAGTGAACTTGTTTTCGGTCCCTTTGGTGATCCTCTTTAGGTTTTCCCGGTGTTTCCAAAGCGTAAGCAACATGACGCCGAGAACGAAGATCATTACGATCCGCTGTCTGTTGTCGCAGCCGAAAAGCGCCCATACTCTGTCAAGTACGATGGGATAGAGCATAACGCCCACCACGGATCCGAGGGAGATATACCTCGTCGATGCGACTATGATAACAAAGACGACGAGCAATACCAGAAAGACCCGCCAGTCCGTCATGACGACCATGGCGCAGGTGGTGACCACTCCCTTGCCGCCTTTGAATTTGTAAAAACACGGGTAGAGGTGACCGAGAAAACAGAAGAATCCTGCCAGATACGCGCCGAAAACACCTAATACGGCGCGCCCGATCAGGGATGCGACAACGGCCTTGAGAAAGTCGCCGAGAAAAGTGAGGACCGCCATCTTTTTGCCGTATGTCCTCATCACATTGGTCATTCCGGCGTTGCCGCTGCCGTGAGTCCTGATATCGTCTCCGTAGAGCTTATTTGAAATTATGATCGCCGGATTGACACTTCCGAGCAGATATGAGACGACAGCGACTGCGATTCCCGACGCAAGGATCACGCCGATCAGCGAGCCCCGGGTAGGAAAAACGATATTTGACAAGAGACCGTTGTTCCAAATTTGCGAAAAAGTCATTGTAAAACTCCTTGAGAGATCGGGATATCGATCATTTGTCGGGGTCGGATTTCTGTTTGATAACCATTTTTATCGGCGTTCCCTTGAAGCCGAAGGTGTCCCTCAGACAATTCTCGATATATCTTTGATACGAGAAGTGGAACAGCTCGGCTTTGTTGCAGAACAGCACGAAGGTGGGCGGCGCGACGGACGTCTGAGTCATGTAGTAGATCTTTAAGCGTCTTCCCTTGTCCGACGGCGGCTGCACTCTCGTTACGGCGTCTGCGAGGACGTCGTTCAGCATCCCGGTCGAGATCCTCATAACAGACGATTCGTGTACCTGATTTATCATTTCATAGAGCTTTTCGACTCTCTGCCCCGTCTTCGCGGAGATCATGATCAGCGGCGCATAGGTCATGTAAGACAGAGCGTCGTATATCTGTTTTGTGAACTTCTTTGTAACGGAGTTGTCTTTATCAACCGTATCCCATTTGTTGACGCAAATTACAGCAGGTTTGCCCGCCTCGTGTGCTATACCGGCGATTTTTTCATCCTGCTCCGTGATGCCCTGTCCCGCGTCGATCATAAGCAGACAGACATCGGAGCGTTCTACGGCTGTCTTGGCGCGGATCACGCTGAATTTTTCGATCCTGTCCTCTACCTTGCTCTGCCTTCTTATCCCCGCGGTGTCAACAAAAACGTATTTTCCCCATTTATTCTCGACAAAGGTATCGATCGCGTCGCGCGTCGTTCCCGGAACTTCCGATACGATAAGCCTGTCGTCGCCCAGGATCCTGTTTATCAGCGACGATTTTCCGGCGTTGGGTTTGCCTATGACGGCGACTCTGATAACGTCGTTTTCCTCATCCGCGTCGTCGTCTTCCGGGAGATAGCTGAGAACCTCGTCAAGAATGTCGCCGCTTCCGCTTCCGTGCAGTGCCGAAAGCGCGATGGGATCGGATTTGAAACCCAGTTGGTAGAAATCGTAGAATTCCGACGCCACGGCGCCTACGCTGTCGGCTTTATTTATACAAGGGACCACGGGTTTCCCGCTTTTCTTCAGCATCAGCGCGATATCCATATCGTCGGCGAGGAGACCGCATCTGATCTCACAAACGAAAAGAATGACGTCCGCGGTGTCAATTGCCACCTGCGCCTGTGCTCGCATCTTTGAAAGCATGGGATCGTCGGTCCTGGCGTCTATTCCTCCGGTGTCGATGACGATCATTTTTCTTCCGCGCCATTCCGTTTCGCCGTAGATCCGGTCCCTTGTTATCCCCGGGACGTCCTCGACGATTGCGCGGCGCTGACCGATCAGTTTATTGAAAAGCGTGCTCTTTCCCACGTTCGGTCTTCCGACTATCGCTATAACAGGTTTTGACATTATTATCAGCCCTTTCGTGATCGTTCGGTATGGGTCGATCTCATGTATCAATCAGAAAAAAGGTAAAAATATCTCCCTAAATTATACACCCAAATATAACTAAAGGTCAAGACGAAAAGGTCAAGTTATATGCGTTATCGCAGAAAAATCGGGTTGCTGAAAAACAGCAACCCGATCAAGTCAAAATTCCTTATGCAAGCTCTGCAAAGTACTTGATGGTGCGGACCATCTGGCTGGTATAGGAGTTCTCGTTGTCGTACCAGGAAACGACCTGTACCTGATATGTGTCGTCGTCGATCTTCTGGACCATGGTCTGAGTAGCGTCGAAGAGAGAACCGTATCTGATACCGATGACGTCGGAGGAGACGATCATATCGGTGTTGTATCCGAAGGATTCGGAAGCCTGAGACTTCATCGCCTCATTGATGGACTCGACGGTGATGTCACGGCCCTTCACGACCGCCACGAGGATGGTGGTGGAGCCGGTGCAGGTGGGAACTCTCTGAGCGGAGCCGATGAGCTTGCCGTTCAGTTCGGGGATAACGAGACCGATGGCCTTTGCGGCGCCGGTGGTGTTCGGAACGATGTTCTGAGCGGCGGCGCGTGCACGGCGGAGGTCACCCTTTCTGTGGGGACCGTCCAGAACCATCTGGTCGCCGGTGTAAGCGTGAACGGTTGTCATGATGCCGCTGACGATGGGAGCGTAGTCGTTGAGCGCCTTCGCCATGGGAGCGAGGCAGTTGGTGGTGCAGGAAGCTGCGGAGATGATCTGATCTTCCGAGGTAAGGCTGTTTTCGTTAACGCCGTAGACGATGGTTTTCAGGTCCTTGCCCGCGGGAGCGGAGATGACGACCTTCTTTGCGCCTGCCTGAATGTGCGCCATGGATTTCTCCTTGGAAGTATAGAAACCGGTGCATTCGAGAACGACGTCGACTCCGATCTCGCCCCAGGGCAGATCAGCCGCGTTCTTCTCGCTGTAGATCTTGATGGTCTTGCCGTTGACGGTGATGGTTCCCGCCTCGTCGTCGGCGGACACGGTGCTTGCGAGCTCGTAGGTCCTCTGAGCGGTGTCATACTTCAGAAGATGAGCGAGCATGGTGGGGTTGGTAAGGTCGTTGATCGCGACGACTTCATATCCCTCTGCTCCGAACATCTGACGGAAAGCCAGACGGCCGATGCGTCCAAAACCGTTGATTGCAACTTTTACAGACATGTTTTTTTCCTCCAAATATATTGTTATTTTATTTTGGAACGTGATCATGGCGTCAAAAGATTATCTCCGACACCCAAATATATATTTTATACCAAAAGATGGTTTTTTACAATAGTTTTTGGGTAAAATCTTTTGTGGTTTGAACGCTGTTTTGTATGCAAAATGTATATTTTCGTTCATATAACGCGGCGTCATTCCATAACTTCCTTTTACCCGTCGTAAACGGTTGACATTTTTCGACCGCGGTTATATAATAATACTTTAGGATAAAGACAACTGAAAGAAGGCGCTTTTAATGGAACAGAACGAAACGAAACATGGCGGGATCTCGATCGAATTAGAGCATATTTTCCCGATCATAAAGAAGTGGTTGTATTCTGAAAAAGAAATATTTATCAGGGAGATTGTTTCCAATGCATGCGATGCCGTGACAAAGCTCAACAGACTTGTTTCTCTCGGCGAGGCAAAGGATACGGACGTCTCGAAACCGAGGATAGACGTGGAGCTTGACCCTGACGCCGCCACTATCACAGTCACCGATAACGGAATCGGTATGACTGCAGAAGAAACGGAGAAATATCTCGGTCAGATCGCCCTGTCGGGCGCGCTTGATTTCATTCAGAAATACGAGGGAGACGAAGGAGATTCTTCCTCCACCGGTATCATCGGCCACTTCGGTCTCGGCTTCTATTCCGCGTTCATGGTCAGCGACAGCGTTGACGTGATCACGAAGTCTTATAACGGCGCTCCGGCGGTCAAATGGACCTGCGACGACGGCGGAAGCTACGATATGGAGGAACAGTTCGACGGATGGGAAGACTATCTCGACGGACGCGGCACCTCCGTCGTGATGCATATAAACGACGAGGGACGCGAGTACCTCTCGGAGAATAAACTGAAAGAAATACTCGATAAGTACTGCTCCTTCATGCCGATAGAGATCTTCTTCAGAAGAGCGGACAACGAGAAAAAAGAAGACGAAGAAGAAAAACCGATCAATGATACTTCCCCGCTTTGGCAGAAAAATCCCTCGGAATGTACCGACGACGAGTATAAGGTTTTTTATCGAAAGGTGTTCCATGATTACAGGGAGCCGCTCTTCCAGATCCACCTCAAAGCTGATTATCCTCTGATTTTCAGGGGTATACTCTATTTCCCGAAGATCACGGGCGAATACGAAAGTCTCGAGGGGCAGGTCAAACTGTTCTATAATCAGGTATTCGTCGCGGACAACATCAAGGAAGTCATTCCCGAGTATCTGCTGATGCTCAAGGGCGTTCTCGATTGCCCGGAACTGCCTTTGAACGTTTCAAGAAGCTACCTGCAGAACAGTGGTTACGTATCGAAGATCTCCTCTCATATCACCAAAAAGGTGGCAGACAAGCTCAATTCGATGTTCACGTCTGAAAGAGAGCACTATGAAAATGTCTGGAGAGACATCAAGACGTTCGTAGAGTACGGCTGCATGAGGGACAGGAAGTTCTACGACAAGATAAATCAATCCGTGATCTATGAAAAATGCTCAGGCGGATTTACTACGCTTGACGAATACCTTGAAGGGGCTAAGAAGACTCACGAAAACAAGGTATATTATGCAAATGACAAAGCCGCTCAGGCAAAATACATCTCCATGCTTGAAGCGGAAGGTATAGAAGTTGTCCTTCTCGACAAATTCATCGATACACAGTTCATCAGCACGGTAGAACAGAACCGCGAAGGGGTGAAATTCTGTCGCGTTGACGCTGAGGTCGCCGACGTTCTGAAGGACGGCGAAAAAGTCCGGGAATACCCTGAAGTCAAAGAATTGTTCCGGAGGATCGCGGGTGACGGAGTGAAAATCGTCTTCGGAAGCTTCAAGGATAAAACAACTCCCGCCATACTCAACGTATCCGAGGAAAGTCGGCGTTTTGACGACATGATGAAGATCTATTCGCCCTCCTCAGCGTCCATCCCGCTCGAATCCACCCTGACGCTCAATACCGCCTCGCCGATCATCGGCAAGCTTGATGAGAAATGCTCAGACGATCCTGAAGCTTCGGAAAAAATAGCGCGGGAGATCTTCTCGCTTTGCAAACTGACACAGCGCAGACTGACGTCAGATGAAATGAAGGATTTCCTTGACTTGAGTTACGAACTTATAGGTTTACTCTGAAATATTATCCTGAACGGAGAGAAAGATGGATTACGCTGAAAAATACAATGAATGGCTTGAAAGTCCGTTTGTAGATGAAGTATCTAAAGAAGAACTGAGATCGATCGGAAACGATGACAATGAGATCAGATTCAGATTCTCCACCGCGCTTGAGTTCGGCACGGGCGGTATGCGCTCAAAAATGGGAGCCGGCACCAACATGATGAATGTTTATACCGTGGGTCAGGTGACCGAAGGCCTTGCCCGTATGATCGAAGAGATCGGGCAGCATGCTAAGGATAGCGGAGTTATAATCGGGTATGACAGCAGAAACAACTCTTCCCTTTTCGCGCGACGAGCAGCCAACGTACTGTCGTCCCACGGGATCAGAGTTTTCCTGTTTGACGACGTCAGACCCACTCCCGAATTATCTTTCGGGATCCGTTACCTCGGATGTACTGCGGGGATCAATATTACGGCGTCCCATAACCCGAAGGAATACAACGGATATAAGCTGTATTGGGACGACGGTTCTCAGCCCACGTCTGAGCTGGCGGCAAAGATCTCGGAGTATATCGATTCCGTAGACGTTCTTTCAGGAGCGCCGACCGATGACAAATGCGACGAAAGATTTATCAAGACCGTGGGGAAAGAGATCGACCATGCGTTTTTTGAAAGTGTGCTCGGCGAGGCTGTAAATCCGGAAATCGTGAAAAAAGCCGCCGACGGTCTGAAGATAGTTTACACCCCTCTTTTCGGCGCCGGAGCGAAATTCGTGCCGGAAATACTGAAGAAGATCGGACTCACCCGTCTTGTCACCGTTGACGAACAAATGGTCCATGACGGAAACTTCCCGGGGCTCAGCAAACCGAATCCTGAGTACCCCGCGTCTTTTGAATTGGGAATAAAACTTGCCGAGGAGGTAGGCTCGGATCTTATCATCGCCACGGATCCGGACGCGGATCGCGTCGGAGTAATGGCGCGTGACAAAAACGGCTGTTTTCAGGCCGTGACAGGCAATCAGATGGGTTCCCTGCTGCTCGATTATATCCTCTCTTCGCTTAAGGAACAGAACAGTCTTCCCGAAGACGCTTATGCGATAAAGACCATCGTCACAAGTGAAATGGCAACGGAGATCTGCCGCAGGTTCGGCGTAAAACTCTACAACGTTCTGACCGGGTTCAAGTTTATAGCCGAGGTCATCAGACAGCATGAAGAAGCGGGTGATGGAACGTTCATCCTCGGTTACGAGGAAAGTTACGGTTATCTCAAGGGCATGCACGCCAGGGACAAGGATTCAATTGTCGCGTCAATGCTCATTTGCGAGATGGCGGCGTATTACAGCCTCAAAGGGATGACCCTTATCGACGCCGTGGATTCCCTGTACAAAAAATACGGTTTTTACACCGAGCAGTCAGCCGAGATCTATAAGGAAGGCGTTGAGGGAAAGCGGGAAATCTCCGAAATGATGGATCTGCTGAGGAACGATCCGCCGAAGGAGCTGGGCGGAAATCCCGTTATCAATGTGAGAGATTATCTGAATCAAACTTCTCTTGACGTCCGGTCGGGTAAAGTAACGGAAACGGGGTTGCCGAGATCCAACGTGATGTACTTCAAAAACGATTCGAAGGACATCGTTGTCGCCCGTCCATCCGGGACCGAACCCAAGATCAAGTTTTATATCCTTGCATACGGCGAGAGCTTGAACGAATCCCGGGAGAACGCCGCGGCATGCAAGCTGTCCCTTGAAAAACTGCTCGGTCTGAGACCCGGAGAGCTCAAAAAATAGAGGAAAAAAGCGCATCCCTGATTCGGGATGCGCTTTTTGAGTTGGTGTACGATCAGTCGCTGATGTAAGGAAGAAGAGCGATGTGACGTGCTCTCTTGATGGCGGTGGTCAGCTGACGCTGATGCTTTGCGCAGGTACCGGACACACGGCGAGGAAGGATCTTCGCGCGCTCAGAGATGTACTTTCTGAGTCTGGTGGTGTCCTTATAGTCGATGTAAGCAATTTTATCGACGCAGAAAGAGCAGACTTTTTTTCTCTTTCTGTTGCCGCGCTGTGCGGGTCTCGCCGGTCTCTCGGGTCTCTCGGACCTTTCGGCTCTTTCCGGTCTCTCCTCGGAGGAACCCGCCTCTGCGGGAGCCTCGGTCTTTTCCTCGGTCACAGCTTCTGCTACTGCCTCTGCTGTCCCGGCTGCCTCTGCGGGAGCCTCGACTGCTTCTTCTGCGACGGCTTCAACGGTTTCTTCGACCGCTTCGGTCTTTTCAATATCCATTTTAATACTCCGATCCGCTGCGATTTGCAGCAAAGTTATAATTCAAATTTGTTTGATCAGAAAGGAAGATCCTCTTCGTCGGTGATTTCCTCAAACTTCGGCGCTTCACCGCCGAATGCGGGACCGTCGCCCTGGGCGGCGCCGTACCCCTCGGGAACGTAAGATGACCCGTCCTGAGCATTTGCGGGGCGCTCGTTCTTCGCGTCAACAAACATAGCTTCGTCAACGGTGACTTCATTCGTGTAGTGCTTAACGCCCTGCTGATCGGTCCAGTTTCTGTTCTGGAGAGTTCCGATGACGCAAATGGAACTCGCTTTTCTGAAATAACGGGAAATGAATTCCGCAGTGGCTCTCCACGCCGTACATCTGATGAAGTCGGCCTGGGGCTGATCCTCGTTGCTCTTGCTGGCATAACGCCTGTTTACGGCGACGGAAAACGAGCAGACCGAAATACCGCTTGCGGTGGTCGACAGCCTGGGGTCGTCGGTGAGCCGTCCGCCGAGGATGACTTTGTTCAGATTAAAATTAGCCATTTTCTTCTCCTATGCCATCACGCGTCTTTTTCTTCTTTGGCGATCACGAGAGAACGAAGGATATTGTCGGTGATGTTGAAGATTCTTTCAAGCTCCGACGGAAATTCCGTCGCGCTCTTGAAGTTGACCAGCACGTAGTAGCCCTCGGTCTTGTAATCGATCGGATATGCGAGCTTGCGGCGTCCCCATTCATCGACCTCGCCGATTTCACCGTTGTCTTTGATAAGCGTCGTGAACTTTTCCACGAGCGCCTTCGTGTCTTCCTCGGAAAGATCGGGTGAGATCACGAACAGGGTTTCATAGGATTTGAGTTTGTTCTCCATTTCTTTTTACCTCCCTATGGACTTCAGACCGCCGTTGTCAGAATTTCGGCGGCAGAGAGACGCGCCATTTCGGCGCGTTCCGTATAAGTTTATCAAAAATAAACTGTTTTGTCAATATTTTTTCGAGAAAAAAGTAATCCCGGAGGATTTTTTCACCGGGATTATCTGTTTCGAAAAGAGTCAACGCTGTTGTTTTACCGCCAGTTCCGCGGCGGTGAGCGTATTTTCGAGAAGCATGGTTATGGTCATGGGACCGACTCCGCCGGGGACCGGCGTTATTGCGGACGCCTTTTCCGAGACTGATTCGAAGTCCACGTCGCCGGTTAGTTTGCCGTCTTCCCTTCTGTTCATCCCCACGTCGATGACCACAGCTCCGTCCTTGACCATGTCGCCCGTTATGAAATCGGCTTTGCCCACGGCGACGACGAGGATATCCGCTCTTTTGGTGATCTCGGCAAGGTTTCTTGTCTTCGAGTGGCATATCGTTACGGTCCCGTTGGCGTGGAGAAGAAGCATTGCCATCGGCTTGCCGACGATGTTGCTCCGTCCTACGACGACGCACTCCCTGCCCTCGATTCCGATATTCTCGTGTTCCAGCATCTTCATGATCCCGGCGGGAGTACACGGAAGAAAATCGTATTTTCCGAGCATGATCTTACCGGTGTTCTGTACGTGGAACGCGTCTACGTCCTTCTCCGGCGGGATCGCGGCGATAACGCGGTTTTCGTCAAGATGACCCGGCAGCGGAAGCTGCACCAATATCCCGTGGATCTTCTCGTCGCAGGACAGCGCGCGGATTTTTTCGAGAAGCTCCTCCATTGTGGCGTCGGCGCTCATCTCGTGGACCTCGGAATAGAATCCCACCTGCTCGCATGCCTTCTTTTTATTCCTGACATAGACTGCCGAAGCGGGATCGTCTCCGACGATTATCACGGCGAGACCGGGCTTTATCCCGTATTTTCCGTAAAAATCAGCGGCGCGGGACGCTATGTTCTCCCTTACCTCTTCGGCGATCCTTTTTCCGTCAATTATTTTCGCCATCGTCTTCACCGTCCGTGACATCCCCGGCAAGTCCTTCCTCTGAGGAATCCGAGTCGGATTTTTCTTCGATCGGCTCGTCAGGTTCTGCCGTCTCTTTCGCGTCTTCTTCGGATCCCGTTATAACGTCGTGATCTTCCGTTATGTCATCATCCGCGCCGTCAAAAATAGTACTTTTCCCTTCCGGCACCGGAACGGTTTCTTTCTTCCTCTTTGAAAGGATGACAAACAGGACGATACCCGCAACGAACGTTATGAATCCGATTATTGAGGATATCGGGAACGGACCGACTCTCAGAATGAAGGGATCGTCCCTCAGCAGTTCCAGCAGCATCCTTCCGAATCCGTACCAGGAGATATACATGCAGAATATCTGCCCGTCAAATTTCTTTTTCTTGTATATTGCGTTTATTATGATGAATCCGATAATATTCCACAGACTTTCATACAGAAACAGCGGATGAACGTATTTTACGGACGTCCAGTCGCCCATAGCGGCGGCGTTTTCGAAATTTGCGTTGCTTTCGAGCACGCCCATTCTCCACGGGAGCTTTGTTTCTATTCCGTATACCTCGACGTTGACGAAGTTTCCCCATCTGCCGATTATCTGACCGATGAGACACGCGGGAGATACAAAATCAAGTACTTTCAGCGCTTTTATCTTCTTGATTTTTGCAACTATCAGTATCGTGATGAATCCCGCGATGAGAGAACCGTAGATCGCGTTGCCGCCTTCGCGGATGTTTATCATGGAGAGAAGCGATCTGCCGACGTCAACTGCTCCGCTTTCGTTTTTGACGATAAAGTCCTTGAAACTGAATAACACATAGTAAAGCCTGGCGCCGATCACGCCGAAAAGGACGAGAAACAAAGCAAGGTCTATAACGTCGTCGGATTTTACACCTTCCTGTTTCGCTCTGAACATGGCGTAAGCGACGGCGAGGATAAGCCCCACGCAGATTATGATGCCGTACCAGGCGATTTCAACGTTTCCTATTTTGAACGCGACGCTGTTGATATGAAAAGGTTTGATCCCGAGACCGGGAAATGAAATATACTCCATAATGATACCTCACTTTGTGGGTATTTGAGAGAGTCAGTCGCAATTCTCCCAATTGTGATATACGTTCTGCACGTCGTCGTTGTCGTCCAGATGATCGAGCAGAAGATTCATATTCTTGATATCTTCCTCGGATTCGAGGGTGATATAAGACGACGGGATCTTGTCTTTCTCTGCGCTCTCGATACTATATCCTTTTGATTCCAGGTCATCGCGCACCGCTCTGAGGTCGGAGGGCTCGGTTTCAATCTCAAAATAGTCCTCGTCGGAGGAGAAGTCAGCGGCGCCCGCCTCGAGAGCGGCTTCCATGAGCTCGTCTTCGTCGATGGAATCATCCCTGGCGATAAGTATGATCCCTTTGTCCTCGAACAGATAGCTCACACATCCGGACTGGCCGAGATTTCCGCCGTACTTGTCAAAGAAATGACGAATGTCACCGCCTGTCCTGTTTCTGTTGTCGGTGGCGGTCTCGACGATAACGGCGACGCCCGACGGGCCGTAGCCCTCGTAAAGGATCTCCTCATATACGACGCTGTCCGCGCCCGCCGCCTTTTTGATGGCGCGCTCGATATTATCATTCGGAACGTTATTGGATTTTGCCTTGGCGATAAGATCCTTCAGTTTACTGTTGGTGTCGGGATTGCCGCCGCCTTCCCGGACG
>CACXCL010000073.1 GCA_902766115.1 uncultured Ruminococcus sp. | reverse complement strand
TTTCGGCCGGAGACTGGGTTCCGTCTCCGCGTCCTCGCCGGAATATTCGGAAGACACTATCCGGTCTTCAAAATCGAATTCGCTCATGTCCATCTCAAAACACCTCCCGCGTTTTTACTTCCATAATGTTACCATATTTTGACCGGGAATTCAACTCTTGTTTTTGCGTTTATACGGAAAAGGGGCTGTAGCATAACGAAAAAATGCTACAGTCCCTTCATCCCGCCGCGTGTTTTTAATGGCTTTTTTAATCATAAAATCCGCACCGTTCAATCTCAGCCCTCGTCGAACGGGACGGTTTTCTCAAACTTTTTCAGCCGTTCGAGGCAGGCTTTGAAACGGTCGGTGTTCCTTATCGGGTCGAACCACTCCCAGCCGCAGTCCGCCGTCAACTGATAGAAATCATAGTTCGGGCAAAAACAAACCAGACTTTCTTCGGTCGGGTCGATCTCTTCGGGTAGCAGTCGGCAGTAATACCTGATATGCTTTTCCGTATGTCCCTGAACGTGCGAATAATCGATCTTCAACTTCCCCGAAAGAGACGTCAGAGAAAAAGTCCTGAATCCAAGTTCAGTCCCCTCGGGGAGACTCATATACTTTTCGGCGAGATCGGTAAGGTTTTCAAGTACCTTCAACGCTTCCTCGGTCCTGCCGCTGCCGGAAAGATAACAGCAGTACCTTGTACCCGCCTCCCACCGCTCCGGGAACCAAAGATCCGGTTCTCCGTCTCCGACGACGAGGTCCTTGTTCGTATTTTCGGAAAGCAGATTGATAATGCCCAATCTCATCTCGGACGCCTTTATGCTCTTATTAACGTCATGATCCGTTGAGCGGTCAGGGCGAAGGTATGAAAGAACGGGACCGACAAGATTTGAATATAACTGCCATTGCTTCAGCAGTTCATATTTTGAATGCTCGCCGCGCGCCTCGTATCTACGGCACAACAGATAGAATCTTGACGTATCGTCGTACGTGGAATAACGATCCAGAAAATCTTTCAGCCGGTCTTCATCTTCCTCTTCCGAAACAACGGTATCCATCACCGACCACCTGTAGTATGGATCGGAACAATTATCAAGCAATTCGCAAGCCAGCTTCCGTTTTTCTCTGAGATCGTCTGTCTCGTCGCACAGCCACGCGTGGATGCAGGGGTCTCGCGGATAATCGCGATGCGCGATCCTCAATAACTCGACAAGTCTTTTGATATCTCCGGCGTTACGAATCGCACAAAGCTCCCCGTGAACGGATTCCGGCGCTTTGCCGTCCTCGGTCTTGGGAACGCCGATAAGCTCGTCAGCGGTGACGCCGAACAGCTCGCTCATAGCGGGTATGACGTCGAGAGGGGGATAGGTCGCCCCGGTCTCCCAACGGCTTACCACTTTGAGCGAAACGCACAGCTTGTCCGCAAGCTCTTCCTGCGTCATATCCAGCTTTCGCCTTAATGTGCGTATGTTTTCTCCTATGGTTAACTTCATTTTGATTCACCTCGTAAATTTGTTTTACGGCCGCATCTTCATTATATCGTCTTTTCAACTCTGACACAAGGTCTATTATCGGGAGAATAATTCTTATTATTTGAGAATCGTGTTGAATTGATATAAACCATTACATGAATATAAGTGGTGTGCGATTTCGTCTTTTTGCGTGCAATGGGAAAATAAAAAAACTCGCGGAACGCCGAAAATGAAGGAGTAAAATGTGTGCAACCGGTGTGCAACCGGAGTGCAACGCAAACGAGTTTAAGCGATCTCAAGCTGATTCACGCGAGCGCGCAAAAAGTCCGTAGACCCGCATAGATACTGGGGTTTACAGACTTTTTGAGAAAAAGAAACGGCGCCGGCGTTTTCCGCCGGCGCCGGATTTGTTCATTATCTCATCAGCGCCGCAAGAGCACTCTTGATGATATCCTCCAGGGGATCCTCCATGTTCACGTTCTTCATGGCGGCGGCGATCTCCGAGCGGGAGTATCCCAGCACCGCCAGGGCGTCCGTGGCGTCCGCCAGCTTTCCGCCTCCGGCGGAGCCGCCCTTCCGCGGCGCGGCGTCCCCGAGGGAAGCGGGAACGACCCCAGCCATCTTCGCCACCTTGTCGTGAAGCTCCAGAACGATCCTTGCGGCGGTCTTTGCGCCAACGCCCTGGGCGCGGGAAATGGCTTTTGAGTCCTCCGCCGCCACGGCGGAGTAAAGCTTATCCGGAGTAAACAGCGACAGCACTCCCAGCGCCACCTTGGGGCCCACGCCGGACACGTTGATGAGCAGCTTGAACGCGTCCAGCTCCTCCTTGGTGTAAAAGCCGAACAGCTCCACGCCGTCGTCCCTCACCGCCAGGTGGGTGTATACCCTCACGTTCTGTCCGTCGAGCTGATTTCCCGCCGCGTCGAACTGCGGGGCGGGCAGGGAGGACATGGTGTTTGCGCTGACGGTGATCTTGTA
This sequence comes from uncultured Ruminococcus sp., assembly GCA_902766115.1. Lineage (GTDB taxonomy): Bacteria > Bacillota > Clostridia > Oscillospirales > CAG-272 > RUG11130. The sequence goes on along the minus strand of CACXCL010000073.1, from coordinate 3,806 downwards.
TCCCACGCCGGCGCAGTCGATGACGGCGTACCCGCCGAGCACGTCAATTTCGAATACTATTCCGTAAAGTGTGTAGATCATTCTTCCTTTTCTCCTTCACAGTCACCGGTCGGGTCATCTTCGGCATCCCCGTCTGCGGGGCGGCTCTCCGGGTTCCTGTCCGTATCGTTTTCAGGTTCTGTCCCCGCCGCCTCTTCCGAAACTCCGTCCGCGGGCGCGTCTTCCTCCGGCAGGGGCGTCTCATTATCGCCGAAGGGGACGTCAAGGTCGTCAGGCGGGACGGCTGGATCCGTATCGACCGCGTCTCTCTCCTTCTTTCTTTCAGGCTCCTTCCGGAACCTCTTCAGAAGCGCTTTCACGACGCAAGCGCCGATAAACAGCGCGATCCCGGTAACGGTTATCACGGCGCCGGTCTTAAGCCACGACGGTCTGTATTTCAGTACGATCTCGTACTCCCCGGCGGGGAGCTCAAAGGACATCAGCGCACCGAGCGTGCGTTTTGTTTCGACCTGCTTTCCGTTGGCGGTGACGATCCATCCTTCGTCGTAGGGTATGGTCGTCATCACCGTGTTCATGCCCTCTTCCACGGTGAGGGTCCCCTCGATCCGGTCGTCGCGGAACGAATCTGTCTCAAGGGACCGGCACCTGAGCTTTTCCATTGTATCGACGAAGGCGTCGTCGTCGAAGAAGTAGAAGTAGCTCGTGTTCTGAGCGAAGTACATCTTATCCTTCTCCATCATGATATCGATCCTGATCTCGTTGCCTTCCTCGTACGAGCCCAGTTCCTTTATACCGTGGGTGTCGTTGGTGAAATACCTGCCCCAGCTTCTTCCCCCCACGTATACCGTGGCGTCGCGTGGGTAGTCCGTGGGGATGTACATATAGAGCTCGCTGTCGTCCGCGGCGCGGATCGTGAACGTGACCCGGGAGGAGGTGTCGGAATCCACCTTCTCGAACCCGTCGTGACCCTCCGCCACGAATTTCCTGCTTCCGAAATACTCGAAGTTTGAGACTTCCGCCTTCTTCCATATGGGATCTGCGTTCCAGTCCCCCAGCAGTCCGGCGTATATCTCGTTCATCATTCTGAACGGATCGGTGACCGTAGAGTCGCCGGGATCAATGTTCGAAAAGGTGGTGGGCGTCGTGAATACGGGAGAGAGCGCGTACGGATTCCTGTAAACCGCGATCCCGCTGTCCGTCTCCCCGATCTCATCGTAGTAGAAGGCGATGTGGCGCGGGAGCGTCTCCTTTGTTTTGTCGGCGTAGACGTACTTCACTCCGAGGAAAACGTCCTCGGGCGCGGTCGACCCGACGTATTTCGACCAGTGCGAGCGGGACGTGAGACCGAGCCGCCTCAGAAGGAGGATCGCGCTCTCGTTGAGCGTGGAGGTGGAGTTCGACAGACCGTTTAACCCCAGCGCCAGGTTGTCGTTGGGCTTTCGGTGCTCCAGCTTTTCGGACCTGTAGAAGGAGTCGTCGTCCACAAGGGAGGTCGCCTCGTAATACTTGTCGATAAACGTCCTGTAAGACTGCCTTTCCGAAAAGACAACGTCTTTGTCGAGAGCATATATGTTCGCCACGCCGGAGAGTATCATCTCAGCGGTCACGATAACGACGAGCACCGTTCCCGCCGCAGTAAGGGAGCGGTCAGCGGCGGACCGCGTGAAGTACATCACTGCGGAATACAGCGCGATAAGTCCGAGAGACGCCCAGACCGCCGTGAAGGTGGGCAGATTCTTCAGATCCATTGTCTGCAGGATCATCAGGATCAGCGCAAGAGCCGCACAGCACCCGAGGACCTTGCCGTAACCGATCTCAGGCAGCCTGACGAACGCGTCGTAGGCAAGGACCAGTATCACGAAAACGAACATGAACGAGAACCGCGCGTTCAGCCAGTTGGGGCGCTGGAATCCGTGCCAGATTATGTCGAACACGTTGAAGTTCATCCCGAGGAGGAAGAAAACGATGATCAGTCCCGCTCCGACTTTTTTCCTCGGCGGGATCGACTTTGCCAAAAAATACAGCGGCGCCAGTATGGGAGTCATCATACCGCAGTACATAAGCGGCATGCCCTCCGGACGGACGGTGTCGTAGGAGCCGAAGAAGAGCTTGCTGAGCATGGGCAGAAAGTCGTATATCTGTTTCGGCTTGTAATCGGGCGTCGAGAACGAAAGTTTTCCGAAGGATAGGGAATAGTACGCTCCGAGAATGACCGTGGAAGCGATCATGATGGAGACGGCAGAGTAGAAAGCGATCCTCAGAAACGACTTTAAGAAATGGAGAACGTCGTTCTGCCCCAAGGGATTCCGCTCCTCACGCGTGTACGTGAAGTACCTGACGAATGAATAGAACGCCACGAAAATACACGTCATGTATCCGATATAGAACGACGTCAGAAGCGCCGCCGACAGGAAAATGACGTATGTTTTGAACTTGCCGTATCTGATGATCCTCTCAATTCCGAGAAGGATCAGCGGGAGACAGATGAGATTGTCCGTCCACATGAGGTTGTTCTGCATGACGACCGCATAGGCGGAGAGGGCGTACATCACCGAGAAGACGACGTTCAGCGCCGGACGGCGCCCCTTCACGCAGTGGAGATAGATCCCCATGGTGAGACCGCACGAGCCGCATTTGAGCAGAACGATGGTCAGTATCGCCTCGGTGATCATGTTCTTCGGGAAAAGCGCGACGATGAGGGAGAACGGGCTTGACAGGTAATAGGCGAAAATGCCCGTGAATTCGCCCCCGAGGGCGCGTCCGAAGGAATAGAGGAGGTTTCCGCCGCCTCTGAGCACCTGACGCAGTTTCTCGAAGAAATAGACGTACTGAGCGTTAAGATCCAGAACGAGCACGGAATCCTTGCCGAAGGGCCAGGTTCTGTGCGCTATATAGACCACTCCCATCGCCAGCAACGGGATTATGAAGCACAGAAGCAGATACAGCTTGCCGTGGAGCTTTTGTCGCAGTTTTGTCACTTTATCTCCTCTCCGGGGATGACCCTTCTGACTGATCTTTCAAGTTTTACACGCGGGACCGTCACGTCTCTTTTGCAGCCGAGGCAGACGATGCGGATGTCGGTGCCCACTCTCAGCACCTCGAACCGCGTCGATCCGCACGGGTGCTTTTTCTTCATTTCAAGTACGTCCCCCGGACGGATCTTCAGGATCTCCGCCATGAACACCGCTCCTTTTTGCATGGTTATCCCGTTCATTTTAGCACAAAACGCCGCGCTTGTAAAGACTCGGCGGGCGTATCTCCCGGCAAAAGGCGGCAAATTGCTGACAAAATGATGAGAATACGAATAAAATATAGGCAAAACGCAAAAAAACGCCTTGATAAGTGATGAAATGTGTGATACAATTAGGGTAGGTTAGAAACCATATTTACACGGAGGAAACCATGAAAAAAAGGATTTTAAGTTTCATTCTCACAGCGGTGATGCTCGTCGGCATGATCGTGCTGCCCGCCGCCGCGGCGTCCACGCCCTTCAAGGACGTTAAAGACGGCAAATGGTACACGGAAGCAATAAAGTACGTGTATGACAACAAGCTCATGAACGGCATGACGGACACCACCTTCGAGCCGGACACCCCCATGAACCGCGCCATGCTGGTGACGGTGCTGTACCGCTCCGAGGGTGAGCCCGCAACGTCAGGGAAAACCCCGTTCACCGATCTTAAGGCGAGCTGGTACAAGAAATCCGTCGCCTGGGCGTATGAGAACAAAGTGGTAAACGGCACCACCGACACCACCTTCTCGCCCACAACGCCGATCACGAGAGAGCAGATCGCCACGATCTTCTA
>CACXCL010000072.1 GCA_902766115.1 uncultured Ruminococcus sp. | reverse complement strand
CGGGGATTTCTGTCGGATACCGGAAAATATCAGGAAGTCGTCCACATGAGACTGGAGCTGGACCGGGCGGAATAAAACTCGGGACGGGAAAGGCGAAAAACGGCGAAGATCGCCGTTCTGCAGGGCGCGGCGCCGCGGCGGTCCGACGTCCGAAAACGAAATAACTATATCGAAAAAAAGCGGTTTTACAGGTAAAAAACCGCCTTTTTTCACGCCTGCGGAAGGTATCTTCCCGAAAAGTGAGCAAAATATTGAGTGAGACCGTTGCAAAAAACGTGATTATGTTGTATAATTACGCTGTGGCGGAATGTCCTTGAGGCATTCGCCGTTTTAGGCTGACGTAATAATAGATAACCGTCGATTATGATCGTGAGATAGATGAGGTATTCACTATGATGGGAAGAGACATCGGTATCGACCTGGGCACCGCCACGGTGCTGGTCTACGTCAAGGGGCGCGGCATAGTCCTCAAAGAGCCGTCCGTGGTCGCCATTGACAAGAACACCGATAAAATACTGAAGGTCGGGCGCGAGGCCCAGCAGATGCTCGGCAGGACACCCGGCAACATCACGGCGATCCGTCCCCTCCGGGACGGCGTCATCAGCCAGTATGAGATCACCCTCCGCATGATCCAGTACTTTATAAAGCGCGCCTGCGGAAACTCCGTTTTCTTCAAGCCCCGCGTCATCATCTGCGTCCCCAGCGGGATCACCGAGGTTGAGGAGCGCGCCGTGGTAGACGCCGCCACCCAGGCGGGAGCGAAAAAGACTTACCTGATCGAAGAGCCGGTCGCCGCCGCCATCGGCGCGGGGATCGACATTTCCCTGCCCAACGGGCATATGGTCGTCGACATCGGCGGCGGGACCACCGACATCGCCGTCACCTCTCTCGGGGGTGTGGTGGTGTCCGAGTCCATCAAGGTCGCGGGAGACAAGTTCGACGAGGCGATCATCAGATACGTGAGGCGGAAGCACAATGTGCTCATCGGCGAGCGCACCGCGGAGGAGATCAAGATCCGCGTGGGCTCCGCGTGGCCCCACGACGAGCCGAAATTCATCGACGTAAAGGGACGCTGTCTCATCCAGGGTCTTCCCCGGGTGGTGCGCATATCCTCAAACGAGATACCCGACGCCCTTGAGGAGCCCATTACCTCTATCGTCGAGGCGGTCTGCTCCGTCATCGAGCGGACTCCGCCGGAACTCATCGGCGACATTCTCTACAACGGTATCGTAATGACCGGCGGCGGCAGTCTGCTGTCGGGACTCGACAAACTGCTCGCCACAGTCACCGGGATCAAGACCATGGTCGCCGACAAGGCGGTCTCCTGCGTGGCGGTGGGGACCGGGCTGTCGCTGGATCACATCTCTGCAATACCGGAGGGCGCGATTAACCTGTCGCGCCAGCGACTGTCGAGATATTGACCGGAGGCGTGCGCATGATAGGAATGAAGGAATACGAGATCACTCCCGGGAGCATCCCGGAGCACTTCAAAGTCCACGGAACGGACGGTTTTTTCCGCCGAATGCCGGAGGAGATCGCGATGACGGTCAGTTCCGAGGTCCTGCGGCAGAGCAAGCTCCCCGCAGGCGGACGGATCAGGTTCAGAACGGACTCCCCGCAGATCTATGTCAGGATCGAGTTTGCGACCCGGGAGGTGAACAACGGATTTGACATTCTGTCGGGATGTCTCCGGTCGGGTCACTGCCCGCCGGACGAGAACGCAGATTTCCTTGAGGGGACGTTCTACAGCGAAATGTGCGGCGAGGGGAGAAGATCCTGCGATATCACGGTGTTTCTTCCGAGGACCGTACAGATAAAAAGAGTTGTCATCGGGATCGAAGACGGCAGAAAGCTGGAAGACGCGGAGCCGTATAAGATCACCGCTCCGATCGTGTTCTACGGATCGTCCATCACCATGGGAGCGTGTATCGGTCTGCCCGGCCGCACCTACACCGCCCTGGTTTCCGAGGCGCTGGGGGCGGATCACCTGAATCTCGGCTTCGGCGGCGCCGCAAAGGGCGAGCCGGAAATGGCGGAGTATATCGCGGCGCTCAAAATGTCAGCTTTCGTCTTCGACTACGACCACAATGCGGACACCGCGGAGTATCTGAGGAAGACGCACAAGCCGTTCTTCGATATCGTGAGGAAGGCGAGGCCGGATCTGCCGATCCTGCTGATGTCGCGGCCGGACACGGACCGGGATCCCGCATCAGCCGCGGAAGCGCGTCGCGTGATACTCGACACGTTCCACGGGGCGCTGGACGACGGCGACAGGTACGTGGATTTCGTGGACGGATTCTATTTGTTCGGCAACTATTCCCGGGGGCTTTGCACCACAGACGGATGCCACCCGAACGAACTGGGCGCCCAACGTATGGCGGACACGGTCTACCCGCGGCTCAAGGCACTTATGGAAAGAAAATAAACGAAAAAAGAGCTTCG
>CACXCL010000071.1 GCA_902766115.1 uncultured Ruminococcus sp. | reverse complement strand
GGTCAATATATCGAATCGCGTCAGCGATATATCGACAAAACGGCTACGCGTCGAGATAAATCCCTGACGGGATTTTCGATATACGCTGCGCGTTCGATATGCTTTTTGCATCCTCGCCGAAGGCGAGATATACAAAAAGCTCGATATGTGCCGGAGGCACGAGTAAGGAGAAAAGACGGACAAGCATGGACTCGGAGAAAAAGAACTACGTCAAAATATTCATCGCCGGATGTCTCTGGGGATCCATCGGGCTGTTTGTCAAGCTGATGGAGGCGCAGGGCTCTTCATCGTCGTATACGGGATTTCTCAGACTGTTTTTCGGTTTCATTCTGCTGGCGGTCGTCACGCTGATCCACGACGGGCCGAAAGCGTTCCTCGTGGGGCGGAGGACCCTGCTCTCCTGCGTACTGCTTGGGATCGTATGTCAGGGTACGTTCAATATCCTGTACAGCGCGTCCGTCACCATGAACGGGGTGGCAGTCGGCTCAGTCCTTTTGTATACCGCACCGGTCTTCACCAGCGTCGCGTCGATGCTGTTCTTCAAGGAGAAGATGGGTCCCCTGAAATGGATCGCGCTTCTTGTCAACGTGATCGGCTGCGCGCTCACCGCCACCGGAGGGGATTTCAGCGTCGCGTCTCTTGCGCCGCTGGGGATCCTTGTCGGCGTGGGCGCCGGCTTCACCTACGCCATGACCGCCGTGTTCGGGAAGATCGCCATGCGGGAAAAATCATCCCCGTTCGCCGTGGCTGCCTATAATCTGTTTTTCGGCTGCATTTTCATCGCGCTGGCGCGCCGTCCGTGGACGACGGTGGACGACCCTTTCAACGGGAGGCTCCTCCTTCTCGGCGTGCTGTACGGGCTGATCGCCACGGCTCTCGCGTACTGTTTCTATTTCAGCGGGCTGTCGGAGATCAAGGAGGCGAGCAAAGTTCCGGTGATCGCCTCCGCCGAGCCGGTGGTGGCGACCTTCATCGGCGTATTTGCCTTTTCGGAGAACATATCGCCTGTTAAGGTCATCGGGATCGTTCTCGTGCTGCTCTCCATCTTAATGTTCAGCCGGAAAAGCAGATCCGGCGGATAATACACTTCTCAAGACTGTTCGGCAGGAACAAATGACCCTGCCATCGCTTATCCGGCGAAAAACTCGTTAAACGGAGGATACAAATGAGCTATTATCTTTTGGGAGAGACATTTCTGCCCTGCGGGCCGGAGGATCTGAAAGACCCCGAAGGACGCAAATACGTAGCCGTCCTGACGTCTCCGGAATGGCGGTCTGAACGCGACCGTTTCGACATGGGGATCGAGCTGGAGCCGGACGCCGCGGACATTCACAACACCAAAGCGGAAGTGAACTTCGACTCCCTCACCGGCACGTTCCTGATCCCGGACCGGGACGATATTCAGGGCAAGGATTCCCGCTTCGCTTTCGCTCTTGACGAGAAGGGCGTCGTTTTCATCGACGACAGCGGAAAGGCGGAACAGATGATAGACGTGATCCGCCGCACGAAAAGGTGGCGTCAGCCAAGTCTCGAGCGGTTCCTGTACGATTTTCTCGAACAGATCGTTGACAGGGACCTGACGATAATGGAACGGTACGAGGAAGAGCTGAACCGGATCGAGGACGGGATCCTGTCCTCGAAGGGACAGGGAGATCCGGCGCGGGTCAACGAGATACGCAGCGATATACGGAAGCTGTTGGTGCACTACGAGCAGATAATCGACATGACGCAGGAGCTGGAGGAGAACGAGAACGGCTTCTTCAGCGAGGAAAACCTGAGATACATCCATCTATTCATGAATCTCATGGCGCGGCGGCACGACACAGCCGTATCTCTCCGAGATTACACCATGCAGGTGCGCGATCTTTACAACGCTCAGCTTGAGGTGAAGCAGAACAGGATCATGACCCTGCTCACCGTCATAACGACGATATTCATGCCTCTGACGCTGCTCACGGGGTGGTACGGCATGAACTTCCGGTACATGCCGGAGCTGGGCTGGCGGTTCGGATATCCCGCCGTGGCCCTTGTCGCCGTGGCGATAATCGCGTTTTGTCTGTATCTGTTCAAAAAGAAAAAGTGGCTGTAAATCACGCGGTTTGCGCGAGAAAACACATATAAATACATTTTACGGAGGTATTATCATGAAAAAACAGATCAAAACCACAGAGGCCATATTCCCGATGCCCGTGCTTCTCATCTCCACGTTCAACGAGAACGGGACCGTCGACGTTATGAACGCAGCCTGGGGGACCATGCTCGACCGCGATATGGTCGCGCTGAATCTGACTGAAACGCATAAAACGGTGCAGAACATCAAAAAAAGAGGCGGTTTCGTCATACATATCGCAGACGCGAAGCACGTGACGGAGGCAGATTATTTCGGAGTTGTCAGCGGGAACAATGTCACGGACAAGTTCGCGAAAAGCGGGCTGACGTTTGAAAAATCCGATATCGTGGACGCGCCTGTGATAAACGAGTTCCCCATCGCCATGGAGTGCTCTTTCGTCGAGTATCAGGACGACGCCACCGGTATCGGTGTGATCGGGAAGGTGCTCCGCACCTCGGTTGAGGAAGCGAACATGAAGGACGGCAAGGTCGACGTGGATTCTCTCGGGGCCATAGCGTTCGATCCCTACACCCACGGGTACTATAAAGTCTCCGGCCGCGTGGGAGAAGCCTTCAGCGACGGACTGAAGATCAATCAATAACGGAAGGCGGTAACCGCCATTAAATTAAAAAATGTGTACGAGTATCGTTGTAAACAGAAAGAAAACGATCGTCGGATGGAATCTCGATCTCTCAGACATGGAGCACCGTGTGAGAGCGACGGACAGCGGCGTTTTTATCGAGATCAACAACAGAGCGGAGGGGTGGATGCCCCTTTTCGGCGCAAATTCCCGGGGCGATTTCGTGGGAATGCCCACCTGCTGGCCCCATGACCCCCGCAGCGATCCCTCAGAGGGAAGCGAAAACGTCATCCGGCTTGACATCGATTTGTTGACTGGCAAAAAGACGCTGTCGGAGATCCGGGAGGTCGCGGAGACGCGCCCGGTTTCGAGCGTTCAGGGGACCACGTTCATGGCTTCCCTTTCCGACGCGGACGGCAACGTTCTCCATGTCGTACCCGGTCAGGGGTATAAGTATTATGAAAAGCCGGATCACGTCGTGCTGACGAATTATTCGCCGTTCAAGATGGATTCGGAGACCCATCCGTGGATGGGACTCGACAGATACCAAATGGCGGAGGCAATGCTGAATGACTCATCGGACGGGTTTGACGTCGGCGAATGCTTTGAGATCCTTCGGGCGGTCTCCCAGGAGGTCTGTCCGACTGTTGTCTCCATGGTCTACGACGTGACGGAGCGGACGGTATACTGGTGCGAGGATCGACGTTGGGACAACGTGAAGGTACGCGTTTTTAACAGGTAAAGGGCGGGTCAGATGGAACACACAAAGATACAGGATCGTCTCTTCGGCATGCGGGACGAGAAATACCGGGATTTTCAGGCGAAGCTGATACCCGACGTCAGTCAGGATCGCATGATCGGCGTGAGAACGCCGGATCTGCGCGCGCTGGCGAAGGAAATAAAGGACGCGCCGGAGACGGCGGAGTTCCTCAACTCCCTCCCTCACGAATATTTCGACGAGGATCAGCTTCACGCGTTCGTCATATCACAGAAAAAGGATTTTGACGAGTGCCTCAGGCTGACGGATGGATTTCTCCCATACGTGAACAACTGGGCGACCTGCGACCAGCTCTCGCCGAAGGCGTTCCGCAAGAATAAGGACGAGTTTATACTTCACGTGCTGCGGTGGGTCACATCGGACAAGGTATATACCGCCCGGTTTGGGATCGGGATGCTGATGCAGCACTACCTCGACGACAAATTCGATCCGGCGTATCCCGCCGTTGTGTCGTCCGTGCGATCGGATGCGTACTACGTGAACATGATGATCGCCTGGTATTTCGCCACGGCGCTGGCAAAGCAGTATGAGGCGGCCGTCCCTTACATCGAGGGGTATATGCTGGACACGTGGACTCACAACAAGGCGATACAGAAGTGCGTTGAGAGCCGGAGGATCAGCGCCGGGAGGAAGGATTACCTGAAAACGCTGAGGATACGTACAAAGGACCCGGAAGAGATCCGGATAAAGAGGATCTCGTATTTCGAGGGGATACTGAACGAGGCGGAGACCATGCTGAGATCGGAATCCGACTGCGAAGCGAACGGTTTAGGTGAAAGGCTCGGCGCTTTGGGCGCATACTACATGAGCGACGTGTGGAAGGACGACTTCGCCGCGGACGAGGCGGGTCTGCTCCCCTGCGATCTGCCCCGGGGTGTTCTGTCGGAGGACGGGATCTACGACGTGCTGACGGAGTTCGGGAAATGAATCTTAAAAAATACGACGGAAAGACCGTACGTCTGACGACACGGGACGGTGAGGTATTCGATGGAGAATGCGGCTTCTCCTCCGCCGAATACTGCCTTCACGAGTACGGACGGGAGGAAGACGCGCTGGAGATCGACTGTTACCTCTTTTTCGGGTCACAGATCAAAAAGATCGAAGTGATGACCGGCGGCGAGCCCCGGTTGTGGCTCGGCAAGCCGCTCCACCGGATGAAACTGGATCACGACGCCTACGTCAAGGTAGAAAACGGGTCGAAAACCGTTGAGCTGCGCCTGAACGACGAAAAGCGGCGGAAAATCGAAGCGGGCGACATCATAAGATTTGAAGACAGGAGTGACGAGGGCGAGGTATTGTTCGCGGAGGTTATGGAGAAGCTCTTTTTCCCGACGTTCAGAGAGCTTTATTCTTCCCTTTCGCTCCGGGAGATCGGTTACACCGAGGAGGAGATCCCCCGGGCTTCGCCTGACGATATGCTGAAATATTATTCCGAGGAAGAACAGGCAAAATACGGCGTAGTGGGGATCAGGATAAACGTGATGTGAAGGTTTTGAAATACGCGCAGTTCACGGGAGGCAGAACGACCCGGCGGGTCGTGTCACCGCCTTCGTAAGGAGTAACGTCAAAGGGGAGTGATACTTCCCTCTCTTCCTCCGTTCTGTTCAGTGCGACAACGAGCGAATAGTCCGCCTCTCCGTTCCACGGTCTGCGGGCGAAGATAAAAACTTCGGGGTCAAGATATATTATCTCAAAGAGTCCCTCTTTTAAGAGGGGCTCGTTTTTTCTGAATTCACCGATCCTGCGGAATTCGCTGAGGATTACGCCGTCCTCTCTGCCCCAAGGAAACGGCATGCGGCAAAAGGGGTCGCGGTATCCCTCAAGCCCCGCCTCGTCGCCGTAGAACACCGACGGGATCCCGGGAAGGGCGGCGAGGGCTCCGTACAGGGCGATGAGGCGGCGGGAAGCGACTTTCCTCTCGCTTTTCGTCAGACGACGGGCAGCAAGCTCGCTGTTAGGAAGGCCGTCATACCCCATGTCGCCCAATTCTGTTATGATACGCACCGTGTCGTGTGTGGAGAGTACGTTCATCATCACGTCCGCGGCAGGCTTCGGGTAGTGTCTGTAAAGCGTTTCTGTTACGCGGCGCAGCGACGGCGCGTCGCCGCGCAGCATGTAGTCTGTCAGCCCTTGCCGCAGGGGGTAGTTCATCACGGAATCAAGCGACGATCCCCTCAGGTATCTTCTTCTCTTCCCGTAGCTCACCTTGCATGATGCGTCCTCCCAGACCTCTCCGATAAGCAGCTTGTCGTCGCCGTATTCTTTGACCCGCAGGCGGAATTCCTCCAAAAAAGAGTCGGTAACCTCGTCCGCCACGTCCAGACGCCAGCCGGAAACTCCCGTGTTCATCCATTTGTCGAGAAAAGGACCGAGGATGAATCCTTTGAAAGAGGGAGAGTCGGTGTTTACCTTGGGGAGAATATCCACTCCCCACCAGCACGCGTATTTATCGGGATACTTTTCAAACGTATACCAGTCGAAATAAGGCGACTGCGCGTCGTCGCATGCGCCGACCGGCGGATAATTGTGAAATTTATTGAAGTACACGCTGTCCGCGCCTGTGTGCGCGAAAACTCCGTCCAGGATTATCCCGATCCCCAGTTTTTCCGCATTTGTAATAAGCTGCTCGAGGGCTCCGTCTCCGCCGAGAAGGTCGTCGACCTTCAAATAGTCTGCCGTGTCGTATCTGTGGTTTGACGGGGACGAGAAAACAGGGTTGAGATAGATCGCCGTCACGCCGAGCGACTTGATATACGGGAGTTTCTCCATTATCCCGTAAAGATCTCCGCCGAAAAAGACGTCGTTTGCGACCGGCGCTCCGGGATATTCGCCGTACCGGGGCACGCCTCCGTACCAGTCCGGATCGATTTTCCTGTCGCCGGGCGGGACTCTGCCGCTCCTGCGGAATCTGTCGGGAAAAATCTGATAGATCAACCCGCCCTTGAAGGGTGCCGGAGTTTCAAATGATGCGTCATAGACGAGAAGCTGTCGTCCCGCTCCGTCCGCAAAATCGAGCAGGGTCGGCTCGCGCTCCTCGCCTCCGAGCAGAATGACCCCGTCTTCCGTTGCGATCTCGTAGTGATAATATAAAAGCCCCGTTTTCCCGCCGGTCGTCTCCCGGGCGAGCCGTTCCGTTTCAACGGCAAATGAAAAAACGATCCTGTCGAGTTCGAGTCTTGAGAACGTCCCGGGGATCTCCCTTGTTCCGGCGCTTCCCTCAAGGGGGTCCCCGCAGAACGCCATCTTCACCCCATCCGCGGCGAGAGATCTCGGAAACGATAATTCGAATATGACCGTACAGTCGTGAGGAAACGCGCCGAGGAGGGTGACGTCCGACTCTGCTCCGGCGCGCTGCATCCTTTTTGTTTCTCTTACGTCAAAGGCGAGATTTTCCATATTTTTTCCGCATACTCCGTAATACTCCTGTCGGAGGAGAAATATCCGCTTTTTGCGATGTTGACGAGTGATTTCAGGCGCCACTCGCCCTTGTTTTGCGTGTCACAGATCATCCGCTCCCACTCGGCGGTGTAGGAGTCGAAATCCGCGAGGCACATATACGGGTCGGGCACGCCGTGGGAATAGAGAAGATAGTTTAGCACGCCGTCAAATCGCCTGCCCGCTATTTCTCCCTCGAGAAACGATACCGCCGTGCGGATCTTTTCGCTTCTGAGGTAGTATTTCACCGATTCATAACCGCCGTTCCACACCTCCTCCACTTCCGCGTCGTTCATCCCGAAAATATAGATATTGCGTTCGCCCACCGCTTCCTTTATTTCCACGTTGGCTCCGTCGAGGGTCCCGATGGTCACCGCGCCGTTCATCATCATTTTCATGCACCCCGTGCCGGACGCCTCCTTTCCCGCAAGGGAGATCTGCTCGCTGATATCCGCCGCCGGAATTATCGCCTCTGCGGAGGTGACGTTATAGTCCTCGGCGAAGAGGACCTTCAGTCTGTCTCTTGCCCGTTTGTCCCTCGCTATTTCCTCGCCGACGCTCCAGATGAGGCGTATCACGGTTTTCGCCATCCGGTAGCCCGGCGCGGCCTTTCCCCCGAAAATAAAAGTGACCGGCGGGAAGTCGCAATTCGGATCGTCAATGATCTTCCCGTACAGATACAGGATCTTCAACACGCCGAGAAGCTGTCTTTTGTACTCGTGCATCCGCTTGATATGGACGTCGAACACCGAATCGGGGTCCACGGGACTGTCTCCGGATGACAGGGCAAGCGCGGCGAGACGTTCCTTGTTCTTTCTTTTGATCCCGGCAAGCTTTTCAAGAAAGGACGCGTCATCGGCGAATTTCATCAGGTCCGACAAATGCGACGGATCGGCGACGAACCCGTCGCCGATCGCTTCCTTCACAAGACTGGCAAGTCCGGGGTTCGCATCGACGAGCCACCTTCTGTGGGATACGCCGTTTGTCACGTTTACGAATTTTGACGGATCATCCTTACTGAAGTCGCGGAAGACTTTTTTCTTTAATATATCCGTATGAAGGCGCGAGACTCCGTTGACAACGCGTGCCGCCGCAACGGAGAGATTCGCCATCCTGACGGATGAAAACGCCGTGACTGCCATGCGCGATATCCTGTCCCAGTCGCCGGGGTGCCTGATCCACAGATCCCCGCACAGGCGCCGGTTGATCTCCTCGATAATCATGTGGATACGCGGCAGACGAATGCGAAAGAGCTCGCTGTTCCAGGTTTCAAGAGCCTCCGGCATAACTGTGTGATTCGTATACGTGACGGTCGATATCACCGTTCGCCACGCGTCTTCCCATCCGTAGGAATAAACGTCCATCAGGACCCGCATCATCTCCGGGATGACAAGTGCGGGATGAGTGTCGTTGATATGGATCGCCACACGGTCCGGAAGATCGCCCACCGTGCCTCCGTCCGCGATATGATCGTTTATGATATCACGAACGGAGGCGGATACGAGGAAATATTGCTGAGAAAGGCGCAGGAGCTTTCCGTCGTCGGTCTCGTCCGACGGGTAGAGGGATCCGGACAATGCCGCGGGCGTGACCTTCTCCCGGAGAGAACGGGCGTATTCGCCCTGAGTGGCGAAGACTGAGGGCGACGGATCGCTTTTCGCGCGCCATAAGCGGATTACGTTGACGGCTCCGTTGCCGTAGCCCGGCACCATAAGGTCCCACGGAACGGCCGTTATCTCGTCTGCGTCTTCAAGAGAAACGGTGCATCTGCCCGAATCCCAGCTCTCCCGGACCGTCCCGCCCATTCTGACTGCGATCGCCCTCTCGGGACGCGGAACGAGCCACACGTCCCCGGTGGACAGCCATTCGTCGGTCTTCTCTATCTGCTCGCCCTCAAGAAGTTTTTGCCTGAAAAAGCCGTCCTCATAACAGATCGAATAGCCGGTAGCGGGGTAGCCGAGAGAAGTGAGCGAATCCATATAGCAGGCGGCAAGCCTGCCGAGACCGCCGTTCCCGAGCCCCGGATCCCGTTCGACGCCGTAAATCATCTCGGGGTCCCTGCCCATGTCGCGGATCACCTCCTCCGCCGCGCCGCGTATACCGAGGCAGGACAGTGCGTTTTTGAGATTGCGGCCCACGAGGAACTCCATGCACAGGTAGCAAACGCGCCGCGCGGTTTTTTCTCTTATTTTCCGTCTGAAAAGCCCTCTCTTCCCGGCGAGCGTGTCACGGACGGCGGCAGACACGGCGCGGTAGATCTCCGCGTCAGTCGCCTCAGCCGGCGAGACTCCGCAGCTTCTTGTGAGGTATTCCTCGGTCCTGAGCCTTAACTCTTCTTTTCCGATTTTGTTATTCTCCATCATTCCTCCGTCACCTCGCGGTAAAGCTCCATGTACTTCTCCGCCGATCTGTCCCAGGAAAAATCCTTTTCCATCGCCGCTCTCACGATATTTTCCCACCGGTCCCGACGAGCGAACACAGACGACGCGTACTCAAGAACGGCTTTCATCTCATGAGCGTTGTAGTTTCTGAACGAGAAACCTGTCCCCTCGCCGGTGAATTCGTTATAAGGGACAACGGTCTCGGAGAGACCTCCTGTCTCTCTCACCAGCGGCACCGCTCCGTATCGGGAAGCTATCATCTGCGAAAGCCCGCAGGGCTCACATCTCGACGGCATGAGAAAAATGTCCGCGCCGGCGTATATCCGTCTCGCAAGAACGGGATCGAACCGGATCTCCGCCGCGACACGTCCCGGATACCGGCTTGCCGCCGATCTGAAAAACTCCTCGTATTCCGGATAACCGGTCCCAAGGATCACGAATCTCGCCGTGTCGCTTGATACGATCTCGTCAAGGACCCTCACGATCAGGTCCATACCCTTGTGAGGAACAAGGCGCGAGATAACGGCGATAACGGGCGTGCGTTCGTCCGCGTCAAGCGAGAACATTTCTGTCAGTTCCCTCCGGCATATCCTTTTTCCGGACAAGTCGCGGGACGAGTATCTTGCTTTGACTGACAAATCCGTCGAAGGGTCGTATTTTTCCACGTCGATCCCGTTTGTTATACCTCTCATTTTGTACTCCGCATCCCGGAATACGTAATGGAGCCCCTCGGAAAAGTACTCGTCACGCAGTTCGCGGGCGTAGGTCTCGCTTACAGTCGTCACCCTGTCAGCCAGCGTCACGGCTCCCTTGAGAAGATTGATCGCTCCGTCGTATTCAACAGCCGGAAGGCATCCGGACGGAAGTCCGAAAACGTCGCCGAGGATCAGCGGATCGAATTTTCCCTGATATTCCGCATTGTGTACCGTAAAAACGGTCTTTACTCCGGAATACCGCTCCGCTCCGCCGGAACCGAGCTTCAGGGAGATCACGGAAAACGCGCTCTGCCAGTCGTTGGCGTGAAGCACGTCGGGGAAAAAGTCCAGAGACGACATCATCTCGCAGACCGCTCTGCCGAAATAAGCGAATCGCTCGCCGTCGTCAAAGTTTCCGTATGCGCTGTCCCGACGGAAATAATACTCGTTGTCGATGAAGTAATAGGTCACCCCGTCTGATATGATCCGCCTGACTCCCATGTACTGATCGCGCCATGCGAGACTGACCCTCCCCTCGTATACGGTCTCGGGGCAGAGGTTTTCCTTGATCGATCTATAAAGCGGCAGCACGACGCGCACGTCCGCATCTTTATATTTTCTTTTCAGGGCGCGTGGGAGAGAACCGGTCACGTCGCCCAGTCCCCCGGTGGAGAAAAACGGCGACGCTTCCGAAGATACGAACAGTATTTTCATGACTTATGTCCTCTCATTTCAAGTCGTTTGGCAGTAAAGGGCAATCTCGGCGGGCTCCCGCTCCGATCCCGCTCTTCCTTTGACCTGCGCACCCTCTTTTACGACTGTCCCGGGACTTACCACCGCGTATTCCACAACGGCTCCGCTTTCCACCCGCACGTCTTCCATCAGGACGGAATATCTGACCCTGGCGCCTTGATCTACCACCGCCCCTCTCGATACAACGGAGTTCTTCACCTCGCCGTTGATGAAAGAGCCGTCGGACGTAACGGATGATCTCACATCCGCGTCATGACCGATGCACTGAGGCGGACGCAGATCTCCGCCCGTCATGACGCGCCACGTGACTTCCCGGACGTCAAGACCCGAGTCCGCGTTTATCAGATCCATATTCGCCCGCCAAAGCGAGTCCACGGTGCCGACGTCGCGCCAGTACCCGTAAAACGGGTAGGAAAGGACCGGAACGCCGTCTCTGACAAGCGCCGGGATCACGTTTTTCCCGAAATCGTGACTGCTGCCGTCATCAGCTGCGTCCCCGGCGAGATAATCGGCGAGTATATCAAATGAAAACACATATACCCCCATCGAGGCGGTGGTGGAGCGGGGATTTTTCGGTTTTTCCTCAAATCCCGTGACGAAAAGATCGTCGTCGGTTTCAAGAATGCCGAATCTCGGCGCATCCGCCGGCGGGACCTCCACCGTTGCAACGGTAACTCCCGCGGCGCGCCGCTTGTGTTCGGCGATCATCCTTCCGTAGTCCATTTTATAGATGTGATCGCCGGAGAGGATCAAAACGTATTTCGCTCCGTAACGGCGGATGAACTCGAGATTACGGTAAACGGAATCGGCGGTGCCGCTGTAAAAATCGCCTCCGTCGCGCCCGAGATACGGCGGAAGAATAAACACGCCGCCCCTTGAGCCGTCAAGATCCCACGGTCTCCCGCTTCCGATATACTCGGAAAGCTCCGTCGGGCGGTACTGGGTCAGCACGCCCACGGTCCTGATACCGGAGTTCGAGCAGTTTGACAGAGTGAAGTCGATTATACGGTATTTCCCGCCGAAGGAAACCGCCGGCTTCGCCGTTTTTTCCGTCAGCGTCCCCAGGCGGCTGCCGCTGCCTCCGGCAAGGATCATTGCCACGCATTCGTCCCTGATATACGTCATTATTTATCCTCCCCTCTCTTGTCTGACGGTGTGACAGCAACGCTGTTCTTCTTTTCCCGCTTCAGGATCATCCCGCAAAGCGGCGGTATATCGACTGAGATCATGTTCTCCCCGTCAGCCGTGAATTTTTCTTCTCTTTTTTCTTCTCCGCCTCCGTAACGGACAGAGGCGCTGTTGATAAGCGTAACGTATTCACCCGGGCTGTCCGTCGGGATCTTCCTCCGGACGATCGTCAGCGGTGAGAAATTGACGATCACCGTGACCGAGTCGCCGTCCGCGGCTATCCTGCGGTATATGATCAGGTTTTCATCTCTGTCGTCCGCGTCGATCCATCTGAATCCTTCCCAGGAGGTGTCAACCTCCCATAAGGACGGCTGGGACAGGTAAACGCGGTTCAGTTCAGCGACGAAGGTCTGCATTTCCCGGTGGCGCGGGAAGTCCGTCATGAACCACTCAAGCTGGTTTTCATAGTCCCATTCGCGGAACTGCGCGAATTCGCAGCCCATGAACGTGAGTTTTTTCCCGGGCATCGTCATCATGTAGGTCAAAAAAGCCCTCATGGAAGAAAATTTGTCGTCGTATGCGCCGAACATTTTGCCGATGAGCGACCCCTTTCCGTGGACGACCTCGTCATGGGAAACGGGGAGGATAAAGTTCTCCGAAAAAGCGTAAAACATGGGAAATGTCAGCTTATCATGGATCGACGATCTGTAGACCGGGTCGCGCATCATGTAATCGAACATATCGTTTGCGAGGCCCATATTCCACTTGAAATTGAAGCCGAGTCCGCCCTCTGTCACCGGATGAGTCACCTTAGGCCAGGCGGTGGATTCCTCAGCGATCATCAGTACGTCGTCGAATTCCGCGAACACGGCGGTGTTCAGTTTTCTGAAAAACGCTATCGCCTCGTAGTTTTCGTTGCCTCCGTCCGGATTCGGGAACCACTCGCCGGGACCCCTGTCGTAGTCAAGGTACAGCATGGACGCCACAGCGTCGGTCCTGAGTCCGTCGACGTGGTATTCCCGGAGCCAGAACAAGGCGTTCGATACGAGATATGACTGTACTTCCGTCCGACCCACGTCAAAGAATCTTGTACCCCACCCTCTGTGCTCCTTTCGGTCCTCGCCCTGATATTCATACAGAGGCGTGCCGTCAAATTCGATCAGACCGGTCTCGTCCTTCGGAAAATGGGCGGGGACCCAGTCAAGGATCACGCCGATGCCGCAACGGTGAAGATAATCGACGAAAAATGCAAAATCCGACGGCGTCCCGAATCGGGAGGTCGGCGAATAGTACCCCGTGATCTGGTATCCCCAGGAGCCGTCGAAGGGGTGCTCCATCACCGGCAGCACCTCGACGTGTGTGTAGCCCATCCTGAGCAGATACGGCGCCAGTCGCTGCGCGATTTCACGGTAGTTCAGATAATGCTCCCCGTCAGACGTTCCGCAACCGTCCTTCGTCATCCATGAGCCGAGATGCATCTCATAAATGTTCATGGGAGCGGGATAGAAACGACCTGTTTCCTTTGATCTGTCGAAAATGCTCTTTCTGTAGCGCATCCAACCGGAGTCGCCCCATACGTCACCCGGGAGTTTCGCGACTTTCGACGCCTTCCCGCCGCCGTACTCCCCGGAAAATGCGAAGGGGTCGGACTTTTTTCGTTTTGCTCCGTCTTTTGACTCGATCACGTATTTATAGAGCGTCCCTTCAAAGGGCGTCCCGTCGTGGACGGAGAGTTCCCATATTCCTGTCTCAGGTATCCGCTCGAAGGGGATCTCGTTGTCCCAGCCCGTACGGTCCGATATCAGCGACACGGATAATGCGGAAGGCGCCCATACGCGGAAGGTACAGAGGAACCCGTCCTCATCTCTTTTTTCGTGCGCTCCGAGAAATTCGTAGGAGGTGAAATTCGTACCCTGGTGGAAGAGCCAGGACCGGTATCCGGTCATCCCGTCGATCATTTTCTCGCCTCCTTTTTTCCCGCTTTTCGGTATTAATATCGTCCGAAAAGTTACCGAATATACGGAAAACCGGCGCAAAGAAAAAATCCCGGACAAACTGTCCGGGAATAATCTCCCTTTGTCATCATTCGTAATATCTGACGCTTGAAATGACTTTTCCGAGGATCGCGAGCTCGTCGACGATTATCGGATCCATGGTCTTGTTCTCAGGCTGGAGGCGGTAGTGCCCGTTCTCTTTGTAGAACGTCTTGACCGTCGCCTCGTCGTCGATCAGAGCGGCGATGATCTCGCCGTTCTCCGCCACGGGAGTTTTTTCGATGATAACGATATCCCCGTCAAGTATGCCGGCGTCGATCATACTCTCTCCGCGGACGCGGAGGGCGAAAAGGTCGTTCTTGTTCCCGACGGGACGGCTGCCGGAGTACGAAACGTAACCTTCGTGATTCTCCACGGCGAGGATAGGCACGCCTGCCGTAATGGTACCGAGTATCGGCACGCGGACAGCGGACGGGACGGCGTCCTCCGCGCCGTCGATACGGAGCGTCCTGCTCTTGCCGTTCTCTTTCTGGATATATCCCTTCTTCTCCAGCCGGGCGAGATATGTGTGGACGGTGGAGGTGCTCCCGATCCCCAGCGCGGTCCTGATGTCCCTGATGGAGGGAGAATACCCGTTGTTTTCGATATTGCTCTTTATATAATCGAACATCCTTTGTTCTTTTTCGGTCAGATTCGACATAATTACACTCCGTTCTTTTGAGGTATGAGGAGTCCGTGGGAACTTCTCCTGCGTCTATTTTACCACAAAAGTCGAAAAAAGTAAACAGATGTTCGGATTTAGTATCAAAAAAATCTCAACAAATTTCCGTTGAGATTTTTTGCTATTTTGACGGATTTCCGCGGTGCGGCGGATCATTCAGTCAATACCCGCCTTTTTTTCCATCTCTTCCGCGATCATCGTCCGGCACTCGTCAAGGATGATCGACCGCTCGGAGAAAGGAGCTTTTATCCCTTCGATGAGCTGATATCTCTCGTGTCCCTTGCCCGCGAACAGGACGATATCTCCCGGGCGGGACATCCTGACCGTCCGTCGCACGGCGCTCTCGCGATCGACGATGATCTCATGAGGAACGCCGGGGGCGAGATGGGATTCTATCTCCGCGGCGATCTGCGCCGCAGGCTCGCGGTCGGGGTTATCGCTTGTGATCACGACGTAATCGGCGTACTCCGACGCCGCCTCCGCAAGCCCCCGCCTTCTCTCCTCCGTCCTGCCGCCCACGGAGCCGAACAGGCAGATTATCCGCTCAGGATCATATTCTCGGAGCACTTTAAGGGCTTCTCTGAGACTTATACCGTTATGAGCGTAGTCGATGATGAACGTCCTTCCGGGAAGGCCGCGCACCACTTCGAACCTGCCGCTCACGGATGTATCGCGGAGAATGTCGGCGGAGAGTTCCGCCGGGACACCGTAGTACGACGCCACGGCGACAGCGGCAAGTCCGTTGTATACACTGAAGTTACCGGGGGTCATGAGACGGAAGTGCGTCGTCTTGTCCCCGTGAACACAGTCGAACGTCACGCCGAGAGAGTCCGCGTCCCGGTAAGGCGATATCTCCCTTGCGAAATAATCCGCGGCGCAGTCGTTAACGGAGAACGAGCGTCTTTCGGTCTTTTTGTCTCCGGAGATGACGGACAGAGACGCACTGTCGTCGGCGTTATAGACAATGAGCCTTTTTTTATAGTCTGAAAACAGCTTCGATTTCGCCGCTTTGTACTCTTCAAAAGACGCGTGTTCCACGGGACTTATGTGGTCGCGGTACAGATTTGTAAAAACAGTCACGTCAAAGTCGATGCCGTAGACGCGAAAATGGTCCAGCGCCTGAGAGGAGACCTCGAGAGCCACGTGCGTCACGCCCGAGGAGCGCATCAGAGCGAAGAAATGATGCAGTTCCATGCTCTCGGGAGTGGTGTTCATCGTCTCGATGTGCTCGCCGTTGATGATGACGCCGTTAGACCCGATATACGCGCAGGAAATACCCGCGGCGTTGAGGATCGAGTGGATGAGGAGCGCCGTCGTGGTCTTCCCCTTGGTCCCGGTGACGCCTATTACGTGAAGCTCGTCCGCCGGTCTGCCGTAGAAAGTCGCCGAGATCACGGCCAGCGCACGTCTCGTGTTGTCCGTGACGATCTGCACCGCGTCCTCCGGAAGATCAAGCTTGCGCTCCGTGAGGAAGGCGCGGCACCCGCCCTCATACGCCAAAGGCGCGAAAATATGGCCGTCGGTCCTTGCGCCTGTGAGACAAACGAACAGATCTTCCCTTCCCGAGCGGCGGGAATCATACTCGATACGTGAGATCCCCACGCCTTCAGCGTCGCCTGCCGCGACGGAGTAATCTATTCCCGACAAAAGACGTTTCAGCAGCACCGTCGCGTCTCCTTTCCCGGTCAGGGAGTGTATTCCCTGCCGAACAGTTTTATGGCGTATTCTGCGAGAACGTGGAGAGAGTCGATATAGAACGGATCGTCTCCCAGTTCCCGTTTCAGCAACGAAAGCTCCGTGCAGGCGAGGATCGCGCAGTCGCAGCCCGCTTGCCTCAGAGGCTCGGCGACCCGGTCGAGTTTATCCCTCTGAGGGATAACGCCGCGTTTCACGTCGCCGTAGATGATATCCATGAGGATCGCCTGTCCCGCCGGGTCCGGAACAGCCCATTCAAGACCGATCCGCTCGAACTCGTGCTGATAGGATCTGCTTTTGACCGTCCCCTCTGTGGCGAGGATCGCCGCCTTTTTTTTGCCCTTGTCCCTGACGTATTCGCACGTCTCGGTGATGATGCTCGGGACGGGGACGCTGACGGATTTACGCACCTCACCGATAAAGTGATGGGCGGTATTGCACGGGATCACGATGGCGTCCGCGCCGTATTTTTCAAGCCGGACGGCGTCCTCCACCATATACGGGACGGGATCCTCGTCGCTTCTGCCGAGGATGAACGCCGTCCTGTCGGGGGTGGACGCGCGGCTCGATATGATCATGTCGATGTGATCCTGATCACGTTCCACCTTGGTGTGGCGCGTGACAAGTTCGTAGAAATATGCGCTTGAAAGCGGTCCGAGACCGCCGAGGACTCCAAGCAATTTCATATCATTTGTCTCCGTTTATCCGTTCAGCGGACTGAACTTTTTGTACTTTTTCTTCTGCCGTCTCATCTGCTCCGCAACGCATACGAATCTCATGGGATTGAGTTTCAGATCCGGCGCGTACCACAGGGACGAGCGGCTGCTTCCCTCTTTATCGAGTTTTTTCGCCGTGTCGATGAGTCCGGGATCTTCCGTATATCTGAACGCCACGGATCTCGGCACGTGGTGCCAGAAGAAACGCCTGTCGCAGTATATCACGTCGTCTCCTCCGTCGTCATACACTTCCGCGGCAAGGCGCGCAATGTTGAGTCCCGCGGAGGTGACGTAGTAGTTGCTTCTTCCCTGCCTCAGGTTGATCTCGAAAACGCGGAAATCGTCCCCGTCGCCGTTAAGCTTTATGTCAAAATTGGAAAATCCGGTGTAGTGAAGTTCCTCGAGGAGGTTTTTTATCTTTTCGGTCAGGGGAAACTCGGTGACCGGTTCCGTGACGATGGCCGCGTGATTGCCGAGCCCTTTGGGAGTGTGCTCTTCAAGCATGGTGTGACCGAGACACATGGCGCGGACCCTGCCGTTTTTATCGGAAAAGCAGGTGAGAACACGCATGTGCGAGTCGCCGCCCTCGATGAACTCCTGGAGGATGACTTTGTTCGAGTACCCCGACCCGTAGATCGCGCCGATGATCTCAGCCGCGCGGACGGCGTCGTCGGCTCGGTAGACCTTCTTCATGCCGTCGAACGGATTCTTCCAGTACTCGATACTGGAAGACGGCTTTATGATGATGGGATAACCGAACCCGAGGGCTTCCGGTGTGAGCTCCGCATCCGAGACGGCGCCCTGAAGGACGGCAGTTTTCGGGTAAGGGATCCCGTGACGCTCGCAAAGTTCATAGAATTCCGCTTTTGACGCCATCTTCGGCTGAAGCGCGTCGTCCGGATACGGGATCGTGTAGTCGGGCAATTTATCCCGACAGCGGGAGATCATGGTGGCGTAGTCGTCGGTGCATCCGAAGAGGACGAGCTTTTCGCCCTTGTGTTCCGCCGCAAAGCCGCTCAGCACACGGAGCATCGTATCCTCTGTGTCAATGTCCGAAACGGCGGTAAATTTCACTATTTTCGAGTACTTGGTCGCGGAGACGGCGTAGCGTCCGAAGGCGTAGGATACGACGCCGTACTGCTCGTGAAAAGCGCGGGCTACGTTATAGCAGTTGAGGTCCGCCCCGAGAAGGACCGGAGTGATCGCTGTTTTCATAGGGAATTCCCCCTTTTATATGTCATACTATAAACCTGTCGTGCCACGTCAGGAACGTGAACGCGGTCCAGATCTTTCTTCCGTTGTTCGCCTTTCCTTCGCGGTGGTCGTCCAGCATGCGAAGAAGCTTGTCCGCATTGAAATACTCGGCGGCGACATCGGAGGAAAACGCCTTTTTGACTCTGTCGTAATAGGGATCCTCGGCGAGCCACTTTCTGATGGGAACCGGGAACCCCTTTTTCGGGCGATTCGCCCATTCGTCGGGGAGGGTTTTGTTCGCCGCGGTCCTGAGCACCGCCTTGGTATCGATACCGTTGATCTTATACTCCGAGGGGATGGTCTGCGCCTCTTCCATGACGACGCGGTCAAGATACGGAACGCGAAGCTCCAGAGAGTGAGCCATGCTCATCTTATCCGCTTTCAGCAGAATGTCGCCGGGAAGCCAGAGTTTTATATCGAGATACTGTTTCTTCTCAACCTCGGACAGCCCCTTCGCCTCCTCGTAAACCGGTGCGGTGATATCGTGCGCCGTCGGGCCGCATCTGTATTTCGGTCTCAGAACGTCATACGCCTCTTTTTCGGGGTAAACGAACGCCTCGCCGATAAAATACCTCTCAGGCTGTCCGCTTCCCTTTATGAGGAAATCGTGACCCTTGAACTGAGGCAGGCGAGCCGCGACCGACGCCGCTCCGCGGCGGAGAAAGCCGGGTAATTTTTTATATTTTCTCATCATGGGGACGTCGTCGTACCATTCATATCCCGCGTAGATCTCATCCGCGCCCTCTCCTGAAAGAACCACCGTCACGTGCTGCGAGGCGAGCTTCGCGAGAAAGTAGAGCGGAACTGAGGAAGGATTCGACTGAGGCTCGTCCATGTGGTACTGAATGTCCGAGAACACCCCGAAACACTCCTCGGGAGTCAGATGCTCTATGAAATTGTTGACGCCGAGGATCTTCGAGAGCTCCTTCGCCTCGCCGGTCTCGTCGAATTTCTTATTTTCAAATCCCACCGAGAAGGTGTCGTCAGGCATTAGCGCCGCCGTGATATAGGACGAATCGACGCCTCCCGAGAGGAACGATCCGACTTTCACGTCGGAGATCTTGTGAGACCGGACGGATTCTCTCACCCGAAAGTCGATCTTCTCGGCCCACTCGTCGTAGGTCAGGGTCGATTTCCGGGAAAAATCCACGTTCCAGTACTGTCTTTTTTTCATCACGCCGTCCGAATATTCAAAACAGGTGGCGGGAAGAAGCTTGCGGGTATTCTTGAAGAAGGTCTCCTCCATGGATGAATACTGGAAACTTAGATAAGGTCTCAGCGCGTCCGGGTTAACCTCCGGGCGAAATTCCGGATGCTCCAGGAAGGATTTGATCTCCGAGCCGAAAATGAAATGACCGGACGGTGTCACCGTGTAATAAAACGGCTTTATTCCGAAGGGATCGCGGGCTCCGAACAGCCGCCTGTTCTTTCTGTCCCAGATGACGAACGCGAACATCCCGCGCAGCCTGTCAACGATCCTGTCGCCGTATTCCTCATAGCCGTGGACTATGACCTCGGTGTCGCACCGGGTCCGGAAGACGTGCCCTTTTGAGATGAGCTCGTCGCGGAGTTCCATGAAATTGTAGATCTCCCCGTTATAGACGATGACGACGGAACCGTCCTCGTTATACATAGGCTGAGAGCCGTCGGAGAGGTCGATGATGCTGAGCCGTCTGAAGCCGAGAGCAACGGAGTCCTCGTCGCCCTCCCCCTCGATGTGATAACCGTCGGAGTCGGGTCCCCTGTGGATGATCCTGTCCGCCATCCGGCGGAGAATGGTTTCCCTGCTCTCAACGTGTCCCGTAAAGCCAACAAATCCGCACATATATAAATACTCCTCGAAAAATACTCGGTGAAAACGATTTTTATCTTTATTATTTTAACACATTCGGCGCAGGAAATAAATAGAAATGTCAAATTTGTTCCCGTCAAGCGCCGTTTTTGATAAAAAAACGGGACGCTCCCTTGTCGCGGGGCGTCCCGATGCGGTATTTACAAAACGGAATGAGCGTCGAACCCGTCGATCTCTATCACATCGCATATTTTCAGTTCCCCGACGAGTCCGGATACATCGGAAAAATCAAGTCCGGGCGCTATGCCGATGATAAGATTCAGGGCGTCGTCCCGATCCGCCGAGTCCAGGATCTCCCTCACGGGTACGCAAAGTCTGCCGTTTTCGGAAGTAGATTCAATCACGTCCGTGACAGAGAAAAGGGCGTCAAGCAGGATAAATACGCCGTCCGGGGCTCCCTTGCCCTGCATCATCCAGATGAGAGACGACGAAGCGCGCTCAAAAGTCAGAACGGGTTTTGAAAGGAGCTCTTTTGCAATCTTCTTCCGGGACTCTGCAAAGGACATGGAAATACGGCGCGCGGTGACGGGGCCGATCCCCTTGACCTTCAGCAGTTCTTCATAATCCGCGGAGAAAACTCCGCCGAGGGAACCGAAACGGTCAAGAAGCCTGTGAGATATCGGATTTGTGTCGGCGCGGCGGATCGTGTCGTACAGGAACAGCTCCAGGAGGACGTGCTCCTCCAGCCCCAGGACGCCCTCTTTTTCAAAACGTCTGCGGACTCTTTTTCTGTGTTCCGAATGCAGCGTGCGCTCGCTGTCGTTTTCCATCATACAGTCTCCGGATATTCTGTCAGTTTGCACCTACGGCTTTGAGGTAAAGAGTCGGCCATGCGGGGGAGCTTGCCGCCTCGATGTTGTTGACGAAGATCACGTCGGTAAAATGATATCCCTCGAACGCGTCCACGATGTTGAAATCCGAGTAGCGGGCGTCCACGACGAAGATATTGCCGTAATGCTCCGCAAGGAAAGGAACGAAAGCGTTACCGAAGGAGTCCTTCATCACAAGGACGTTCAGATCCTGGGGATTATCCGGCACGTTGATGACCGTATACGGATTATCTCCGCAGAGGAAGGCGGGATATCCGGGGCTCCACTCCATGATGGCGGAGTCGTAGGTCTGGACCTCGCCCTGCTTTGTGTGGATGGTCATGGTCAGCGGTTTTGTCGGGAAATATGCCTCGACGGAATCCTTGAACGATTTGACTCGCTCGTCCTGGGTGTATTCGTACATGGAGCCCTGATAACTGTCGGTCAGTTCCATGGTCCTGAAGTTTTCGATGGGTGTGGGGTCGAATCCCACGGACTCAGCGAACGCCTTATATGCGTAGTACGCGCCGCGGTCCGTCCAGTGGTGGTCCGTGCGGAAGTAAAGATATTCGTCACGGTGAGCGAGTATCTCCCTGCCAACGTCTGGGCAGTTGATACCGCGGTCGGCGCAGATCCCGGCCATGGTGTCGAACGCCGCGCTCTGATTCGGCAGCCGGTCCCGGAAATTGTCATTGTCGATCATGATCGACGAGGTGGGACCGACGACTACCGTCATCCGTTCCGGATTGAACGTCTTTTTATAGTATGCCGCGGTGTCCGCGTAGCTGGTGAAGGATGCGGGATCAAAGAATCCCTGAGAATACACCGCGTCTCCGTAGATGAAGAGACCGTTGGTCATGACGTCGATCCCGTTCTCGCCTTCCTTCACCGCAAGCGCTTCAATGGTGAAGGTGCAGGTCAGCGGAGCCGATCCTTCCACCTTGCAGGTGAGAATGGCTTTGCCGGTGTTTTTCGCTTTGACGTCCACCTTTTCGCCTTCCTCAGCCACGATCTCGACCACGTTCGGGTCGTCGATCTCCCAGGCAAATGGGGAGGTAAGGCCGTCCGCTCCGAGGAGCGATACCGTCATGCCGCTGCCCACCGTCAGCTTCATTTCGCTCTTCGAGAGCTTCAGTCCGGTGACCTCGGGTGGATCGGTCTCCGGCGGGTCGGTCACGGCATCCGTACTCTTGTTCAGGTCGTCAAGCATCCTGTCGAGATCGTCCTTCTTCTTCTTGTCGTCTGATCCTTTGTCTGTCAGGACAACGAACTGATCCCCTCCCGCTTTATAGTCCACTCCGTAAAGCGACGACATCTTTTTTGAGGCGGAGATAAACTGATCCCGGAAGAGTATCCTGTCGTTGAAGAAATCGGTCACGCCGTCTGCAAACTTCCCTTCGATCACGTTTGAAAAGGTAAGCTTCGGGAATGACGCAAGTTTTCGCTTCTCGTTTTCGGAATAATCCTTCCTGCCGGGAAAGACAGACCAGATGAGATTGACGAGAGCAAAGGAGAAGAAAACGACGGCAAGGATCATTACGCAGACCGTGTCGATCCTGCGGTATTTCTCGCTGTATTTCTTTTTCATGTGTCTATACCTCCCTTCAACGGATCCGGATCAGAAAGCCCAGTAAAGAAACGGGCTGAATCCGCTTCCGACCAGACTTATGGTCGAGAGTATGATCAAAGCGATCTCGCAGGCAGTCCGCGAATATCTGTACAGCCCGTAGGATACTTTCAGTTTCTGCCCTATCTTCTTCAGCAGCCATGGGACCGCGGGAAGCGCAAGGATGATTCCTCCTATGAGGAGGAACAGGTTGGACGCGATGATGGAATTCGTGAAAATGTCCGTGAACGACCTGACGCCGATTCCGAACAGGTATCCGAGGGATACGAACGTGTTTTTCGTGAAATAGAATATCGCAAATCCGAAAACGGTTATGAATATGAAATAGAACTTCGAGACGATAAACGAGACGACCTTCGGAATACGCGTCAGAAAATCAAGCAGGAACTTTTTTTCGAATATCAGGAGTATCCCGTAAAAGACGCCCCACATAACGAAATTCCACGAGGCGCCGTGCCAGAAGCCCGTGAGCAGCCACACGAACATGATATTGAACAGATGGTGACGCCTGTTGCCCCCCAGGGGAATATAAACGTAATCTCTGAAAAAAGTGCCGAGAGAAATATGCCAGCGTCTCCAGAACTCGGTTGCGCTGGAGGAAGCGTACGGGTGACGGAAGTTTTCAAGGAACCTGAATCCGAACATTTTGCCGAGTCCGATCGCCATATCGGAATAACCGGAAAAGTCAAAATAGATCTGAAGCGCATAGAAGAAGGCGCCCGCCCACCTTGCGACGAAAGTGACGTTGGGGAGAGCGTACAGAGACGTCACCGCCGCGGCGCACTTGTCTGCGATGAGTATCTTTTTTGCAAATCCAACGGAGAAGCGGAAAACCCCGTCGTTGAAGTCGTAGAGACGGACGCGCCGTTCGTCAAGCTGGGATTCGATATCCTTATACCTGACGATGGGTCCTGCTATGAGCTGTGCGAAGAACGAAACGTAGAGAAGTAGATTGACAAAAGAACGCTGGGCCCTCACGTCGCGTCTGTATACGTCAATGACGTACGACATGGCCTGGAACGTGAAAAAACTGATGCCTATGGGCATCCGGATGGCAGGCACCGGAACACCCACGTGAAAAACGTTATTGAGGGTCTCGGCGAAAAGGCCCGTGTACTTGAATACGCAAAGGATCAAAAGATCGACAGTGACCGCCGCGGCGAGCCATATCCTCGCGCCGGCGACAGAACGCCGGGAGTCGATGATAAGTCCGGCAAAATAGTTGGCCGCGACCATAAAGAACATGAGGAAAACGTAAAACGGTTCGCCCCATGCGTAGAATATCAGAGAAAAGACGATAAGTATTATCTTCCGCGCCCCGGTGGATTTTGCAAGAAAATAGACCGGGAACAGAAGCGCCATAAAGAAATAGACGAAAAATTCCGAGGAGAATATCATGTCAACACTCCGGTTTATTCAGATAAAGCGGCGGGCGACCGCGGTAAAGCCCCACTTTTTAGTATAACATTTTTCAAACGGATTGTAAACAAAAAAAGACACAATCAGACAATTTTTCGGCAAAGAAAAGTATCACACATGATTATTTGCAAACGAGACGATAATATACCGTAAAAACCGGCCGCCGGATGTTCCGGCGACCGGTTTTACAGTTGTTACAGACCGCGCTTGACGTAGGTGGTGTGAAGAAGCTCGTGAGCTCTGTGGCTTCCGGGCTCCCCGAGGTACTCGCTGTAGATCTTCTTGATGATGGAGTTCTCGTGAGATTTTCTGACATCCATCCTCTTGTCGGCGTTGTAGAGAACGCTTGCGCGCACCGCGCGGAGATCCACGGCGTTGCGTACCGAGAACGGCTGGGTCGGCTGACCGCCGCCGTTGACGCATCCGCCGGGGCACGCCATGATCTCGATGAACTGGACGTTGTACGTTCCGTCTCTGACGCCCTCGAGGAGTTTCTTCGCATTGCCGGTGCCGGAGGCGACGGCGACGTTGAGCTCAAGGTCTCCGAGCTTGTAGGTGGCGAACTTGATGCCGTCGGTGCCACGGACCTCGGTGAAGTCCACCTTCTCCAGCGGCTTGCCGAGAACGATCTCAGCAGCGGTACGGAGAGCGGCCTCCATAACGCCGCCGGTGGCGCCGAAGATAACGCCCGCGCCGGAGCCGAAGTCGATAGGCGTATCGAATTTCTCATCCGCAAGATTTCTGAAGTCGATGCCCGCCGCGTTGATCATTCTGCCAAGCTCTCTGGTGGTCACGGCGATGTCGACGCCCGGGATGCCGTCGGCGTCCTGATCGTCACGGGTGACCTCGAATTTCTTCGCCGTGCAGGGGATCGCGGAGACGAATACGATGTCCTTCGGGTCGATCCCCAGCTTCTCGGCAAAGTAAGTCTTATAAACCGCGCCGAACATCTGCTGAGGAGACTTGCAGGAGGACAGATTCTCCGTCATATCCGGGAAATAATGCTCGCAGAACTTGATCCATCCGGGTGAGCAGGAGGTGATGAGAGGCAGTTTGCCGCCGTTCTGGAGCCTGTCGATGAACTCGTGCGCCTCTTCCATGATGGTGAGGTCGGCGGTGAAGTTCATGTCGTACACGCCGTCAAATCCGAGGCGCTTCAGCGCGGCGACCATCTTGCCCTCGGTATCGGTGCCGGGCTCGTAGCCGAAGCACTCGCCGATCTGGGCGCGGACGGAGGGAGCGCAGCAGATCGCAACGTGCTTCGTCGGGTCGCTGATGGCTTCTCTGACCCTGTCGGTGTCGTCCTTTTCATAGAGAGCGCCCACCGGGCAGGCGACGATGCACTGACCGCAGTTGATGCAGGAGGTCTCCGCGAGTGGAAGCTCGAACTGGCTGCCGATAGCGGTGTCGTAACCTCTGTTCTGTGCGCCGATGGCGCCGATGCCCTGGACCTTATTGCAGACCGCTACGCATCTGCGGCAGAGGATGCACTTGCTGTTGTCGCGGATGATGGACGGAGAGGATTCGTCGATATCGTATTCCTTCTCATCGGATCTGAAATAATGCTCGTCCACGCCGAATTCATTGGCAAGTCTCTGCAGCTCGCACGTTGTGGAGCGGATGCAGGACAGGCAGTGCTTCTTATGAGCCGAAAGAACGAGCTGGATGTTCATCTTTCTCGCCTGACGGACTTTTTCGGTGTTTGTGAAGATCTCCATGCCCTCGTTGACGGGGTAAACGCAGGCGGTAACGAGTCCTCTCGCGCCTTTGACCTCGACGAGGCAGAGACGGCAAGCGCCGATCTCGTTGATCTCTTTGAGATAGCAGAGCGTGGGGATCTCGATGCCGGCGTACTTCGCGGCCTCAAGGACCGTGCTCCCGGCGGGGACGGAGTACTCAACGTTGTTTATTTTTACATTTACCATATCCATATCGATTACTCCTCACTTATTTCTTGATGATCGCGCCGAACTTACACGTATCGAAGCATGCGCCGCACTTGATACACTTGGTCTTGTCGATGGAGTGGATCTCCCTGACCTCGCCTCTTATGGCGCCCGCCGGGCAGACCTTTGCGCACATGTGGCACTTCTTGCACTTGTCGGCGACGATCTCGTAGGACAGCAGATTCTTGCAGACTCCCGCAGGACATCTCTTCTCCTTGATGTGCGCCTCGTACTCGTCGCGGAAGTACCGGAGAGTGGAGAGCACGGGGTTCGGTGCAGTCTGACCGAGACCGCAGAGAGACGCGTTCTTCACGTATTTTGCCAGCTCTTCCAGCTTGTCGAGATCTTCCATCTCGCCTTTGCCCGAGGTGATCTTATCAAGGATCTCAAGCATGCGGACCGTGCCGATACGGCAGGGAGCGCATTTGCCGCAGGACTCGTCCACGGTGAATTCCAGGAAGAATTTCGCAAGGTCCACCATGCAGGTGTCCTCGTCCATGACGATAAGTCCGCCGGAACCCATCATGGAGCCGATCTTGATGAGGTTGTCGTAGTCGATAGGGGTGTCGATGAGAGATGCGGGGATGCATCCGCCGGAAGGACCGCCGGTCTGCGCCGCCTTGAACTTCTTGCCGTTCGGTACGCCGCCGCCGATCTCCTCGATGATCTCGCGCAGGGTGGTGCCCATGGGGATCTCGACAAGGCCCGTGTTGGTGATCTTGCCGCCCAGAGCGAAGACCTTGGTGCCCTTGGAGGTCTCGGTTCCCATGGAGGAGAACCAGTCCGCGCCCTTCAGGATGATCTGAGGGATGTTGGCGTAGGTCTCGACGTTGTTTATGATGGTGGGTTTGCCGAACAGACCCTTGACCGCCGGGAACGGAGGACGGGGTCTCGGCTCGCCTCTGTTGCCCTCGATGGAGGTCAGAAGCGCCGTCTCCTCGCCGCAGACGAACGCGCCCGCGCCGAGACGGATGTGAATGTCGAAGTTGAAGCCGGTGCCGAGGATATTCTCACCGAGAAGACCGTATTCTCTTGCCTGCTTTATGGCTATTTGAAGTCTTCTGACGGCGATGGGGTACTCGGCTCTGACGTAGATCCAGCCTTCATCGGCTCCGATAGCGTATCCGGCGATAGACATAGCCTCGAGGACCGCATGGGGGTCGCCCTCAAGGACCGACCTGTCCATGAAAGCTCCGGGGTCGCCCTCGTCGGCGTTACAGACAACGTATTTCTTGTCGGAAACGCTGGCCTTTGCGAAGGACCACTTTCTTCCGGTGGGGAATCCGCCGCCGCCGCGTCCGCGGAGACCGGAGGCGTTCAGCGTATTGATTACGTCGTCGGGAGTCATCTCCTTGAGGACCTTCGCGATGGCGAAGTAGCCGTCCATCGCTATGTACTCGTCAATATTCTCCGGGTTGATGACGCCGCAGTTGCGGAGCGCAACTCGCTTCTGCTTCTTATAGAAAGCGGTCTCGTTCAGGGAAGAAGCGTGATGAGGCGTTTCCTCGTTCTTTTCTTTGTAGACAAGGCGCTCTACCGGGCGGCCCTTGAGAAAATGCTCCTCAACGATCTCCGGGACGTCCTCGGGTTTTACCATGCTGTAGAACGTTCCCTCGGGATAAATGATCATCACGGGGCCAAGCGCACAAAGTCCGAAGCAGCCGGTCTGTACGATCTTGACCTCGTCCTCAAGGCCCTTCGCCTTGATTTCTTTTTCAAGGGCTTCTCTGACCTTGACGCTTCCGGAGGACGTACAACCCGTTCCTCCGCAAATCAGTGCATGAATACGAAACATGTCGACCTGTCCTCCTTATTACTTAGTCGC
>CACXCL010000070.1 GCA_902766115.1 uncultured Ruminococcus sp. | reverse complement strand
GTATTCGTTGCATTTGTCCCGGATGGCGGCGAGCTCGGATCTCGAATAAACGGTCCCGATCTCGGTGGACTGTGATAGATACACCATTTTAGGCTGGGGCGTGTGCTCGTCTTCAAACTCCGACATCGCCTTGTTGATCAGGTCAGGCGTCAGTTTTCCGTCTACTCCCTCGAGAGCGATGACGCGGTGACCGGTGGCCTCAACAGCTCCCGTTTCATGGTAATACATATGACCCGAACGGGCGCTGATAACCGACTGGTACGGTCTGAGACAAGAAGCGACCGTCACGTTGCAGGATGTGCCTCCGGTCATCATGAAGACCGACGCTTCAGGATCGTTCGTCATCTCGCGGATTATATCCGCCGCGTGTTCGCAGTGGCGGTCGACTCCGTAACCGTCGGTATGCTCAAAATTGGTCCTTTCGAGCGCCTCCATAACCTTCGGATGAGCTCCCTGACTGTAGTCGGATCTGAAATAGATCACTTGTCTTCCCTCCCGTTTTCCGTATGGTTGCCGCTCTCAAGCAAAACACGGATCATGTCCTTGAATTTGCGATAATATTTTGGGAAATTCTCCGAGCCGTCCGCACGGATCACCTCTCCGTCATTGACGGTTGCAGCGAACGAGAACATCTCGCCGTCAAACACTTTTTTCGGGTGCTTGCCGTGAAATGCGTCCCATTTCATGACGTCGCATTCGTTCAACAGTTCGACGATTTTCCCCGCGGGGACCCGCTCCGTTTTCTCAGGTGTTCGTTTCCTTCCTCCGCCGGTTATGTATCTGACGCCGTAAAGCGTGACCTCAGCTTCCACATCACGGCGGATTATTTCGTAATCGATCGAATATCTCATACCGCTGATGCTTAGGGTGACCTTATCAAAAGAGGTTATTGCTTTTTTGCGTGATTTTTCTACAAACATGCTTTTTGACCTCACAGTCAGTAATCGAACCGTATCTCTTCGCCCAGCGGCTTATCAAGCAGCGTGGGATTTGCGAAAATGTGCTTGATCAGCTTAAGACTGCGTGAAAAATAGAATCCGTCTGCTATCCTCTCGTCCAGAGTCGCGCCTACGTCGACGATGTCTCTGATCTCCCTCGTCCCGTCGTCCGTCAGGATCTCTTCTTTATGAACCGTTCCGATGGTGATCATGACGCTGTTTGTCCCGTAGTTGTTCAAATGATGATAAACGGAGGGACACTTTATACTTCCGAGATTGCTTGTGAGGACGGTCGAATAATTAGGGTCCCCTTCGGTGAGGAATCTCGGATTCTTCCCCCAGAAATCAAGCCAGCGGATGATCCGGAAAACAGGTATTTGGATAAACCGCGGCAAGGCGGCGAACCTGTCGACGGTCTTGTCTATGCCGTCGATTGAATGCTCGCTTTTTCTGGTCTCCGTCACCTCGCCGACGATCGTTTTGCTGATCGAGTCAAGCGTATCATCGTCGGTCGGTCTGATAGTCATGAGTGATTCTTCCGTTCCGTCCGCCAAACGGCGCTTGACGACAAAACTTATGGTGATCTCATCGCGCTCGTACATCCGGTAACCCTGTACGAAACGGTTTAAGAGCGGGCGCTCTTTGATCATCCTTGCTATGCCGGTCACCGCGGCGTGAAAAACGGTAGTTTTGTATTCCGGGTGTTCCGAGTTGCGCTTTTCAAGATACGCCATGAGTTCCGTCACATCGATCCTGTCGTTCAGGTATACCTCACATTCGGTCCGCTTGGGCAAAATGTATCCCATAACTGTCTGGAGACCGGTCGCCCTGACGCGGCGTCCGTCGCGGCGGTCTCCCCATCTTCTCCTCGTTCTCTTATCTTTTTTCTCGCTTTTCGACATATGTCACTCCTCTGACAAATCACAAATTCTTTGTCACTTCGTATCGCGTACGCCGGGCCCCGCTGTAATCCTCATACTTCTTCTTCCGCCGCCTCTTTTTCAAGTAAACGGTAAGCTACTTTCCCGACGGGCGTTTTCGGCAGTTCGGCTCTGAATTCGATTTCCCTCGGGAGAGCGTATTGCGCGATATGGACTTTGAGTTTTTCCATTATACGTTCTTTCAGGGAGTCATCCGGAACTATCCCGTCTGAGGGAACGATGAACGCCTTCACCCTCTGGATCCTGCGCGGATCGGAGATCCCGATGACGCAGCAGTAGGCCACTTCAGGCAGACCGTCGATGACGTTTTCAAGCTGTGACGGATACACGTTGTACCCGTTGGTGATTATTATCCTTTTTATGCGCTGGCGGAAGTAAACAAACCCTTCCCCGTCCATATATCCCTGATCGCCTGTATAAAGCCATGTCGACCCGTCGGACAGCACCCGAAGAGCCTTTTTCGTCTCCTCGGGGTCTTTCAGATACCCCAGCATCAGCGTCGGACCCTTCAGAACTATCTCCCCCTCCTCACCGGGAGGAAGAAAGTCCTCCGTATCCGGTTTTACGATGCCGTATACGGTATCCGGAAACGGTATCCCTATGCTTCCTTCTTTGTATTCATTTTTCGGCGTAAGACAGCTTGCGGTCACGCACTCGGTCAGACCGTAGCCCTCTCTTATCTGGATCCCGGCGTTATGAGCCGCAAGAAAAGCGTCGATCTTCTTTTTCAGCCCGACGGACAGAGAATCGCCTCCGCAGAACACTCCGAGCAAAAAACTCATGTCAAGTTTTTCAAGTGACGGGTCGTGGAGAAGCGCCTCAAAGACAGTCGGAACTCCGGCGATGAAGTTCGGCTTCTTCTTTCTCAGCATCGAAGAGTAGACCTTGCTGTTGAACACGGGCATCAGAACGCAGCACGCGCCGTGGATCAGTACCGTGTGAAGATTGATCCCGAGACCGAATCCGTGAAAAAGGGGCATGCAGCTCAACATCTTGAGACCGGTACGGAACTCTTCTCCAATGGCTTCCCGCGCCTCTATGGCGCAGGCGTTGAAGTTCAGATCCGAAAGGCAAACGCCCTTGGGAGAGCCGCACGTACCTCCGCTGTACAGAATGACAGAGGTTTTGTTTTTGTCATAAACCGGCGGAGGAAGAGACGTCTTTCCGTCACCGTTTTTCAAAAACTTTTTCCAGAGAAGGTGCGGCTCGCGGGGAAAAGCGAGATAACCCTTCCCTTTTTTTAAAAGATACAGCGCCGCGAGATGCGGGGGAAGTTCATCCTGCATCCGGCAGACCAGAATAATGACTTTTCCCTTTGCGGCATGGACCGCGCGTTCAACTTTTTCGTAGAACAGATCCACTGTCAGGATCATTTTACTTTCGGAAATATCGACATATCCCGTGATCTCTGTCTCCGCGGAAAGCGGATGGACCATGTTGGCTACCGCGCCGATGCGGTTCAACGCGTAAAAGCAGTCAAGCGCCTGAGGAGTGTTCGGCATACAGACAGTTACTGCGTCGCCGGACCTGATACCCGAGGCATAAAACGCCCTGGCTGCGCGCTCTATCCTGTGTATGAACTGACGATAGGTAGTCTTTTTCCCGTAGAATTCATAAGCCGGTTCGTTGGGATACTGTGCCGAGATCCTCTCTACAAGCTGGAACATTGTAGCATCCGGATACTCGAGGTGTTTTCTCTGTATGAATGGCGAAGCGGTATTCATCAATCGATCCTCTGTAATTATCAAGTAAAATAGAATGATCAAAAATCTCCAGTTTGATTATAGCATACAAGATAAGTGAAAGCAAGTATATTCAGATCATTATCCGCCGCATGTCCTGCCGTCAATGCGAAGCATAAAAAAGTCGTCGCAAGCGATATGCAGCTTGCGACGACACTGGCGGAGAGGATGGGATTCGAACCCATGTGCGCTTGCGCGCAAACTGATTTCGAGTCAGCCCCGTTATGACCACTTCGATACCT
>CACXCL010000069.1 GCA_902766115.1 uncultured Ruminococcus sp. | reverse complement strand
CTGCTTGACTTCCTTCTGGCTCAGGTTGTCCACCTTCACGAAGGGGGCGAGGTAAGTATCGAATGACGAGAACGCCTGAGCGCCCGCCCACTCGTTCTGCATGATACCGAGGAAGTTGACCATCTGGTTGCAGAGAGTGGAGAGGTGGCTCGCCGGGGAGGAGGTGATCTTGCCGGGCACGCCGCCGAGACCCTCCTGGATAAGCTGCTTCAGCGACCATCCGGCGCAGTAGCCGGTGAGCATGCTCAGATCGTGCAGATGGATCGCCGCCGATCTGTGCGCTTCCGCGATCTCGTCGTCGTAGACCTCGCTGAGCCAGTAGTTGGCGGTGATGGCGCCGGAGTTTGACAGGATGAGACCGCCCACCGAGTAGGTGACGGTGCTGTTCTCCTTGACTCTCCAATCGTTGATCTTCAGATAATTGTCTACCAGATCCTTGTAGTTGAGCAGGGTGGAGTTGATGTTGCGGACCTTCTCGCGCTGTCTGCGGTAGAGGATGTACGCCTTCGCCACGTCTGCGTAACCGGACTCGGACAGCACTTTCTCGACGCTGTCCTGGATGTCCTCCACGGTGATCTTGTCGTCGCGGATCTTGCTCTCGAAATCCGACGTTACGTGAAGGGAAATAAGATCTATCACGCTGGGGTGATACTGCTTGTTCAGCGCCTCGAACGCTTTCGTGATGGCAACGCTGATCTTGCTTATATTGAAATCAACGACGCTGCCGTCTCTTTTTACTACCTGATACATGGGAAATCTCCTTTTCGGATGTAATTTTACTTCATAAAACCGGTCGGCTCCCGGGGTCGCCCGCGGTGCGGACGCCGGACGGGAACGAAAAAAGGCCCGCGAAGGGACCCCTTTGACCCTGCACGGACCATTATATCAGCATTTGGCGGATTTGTCAATATATTGTGGTGAAAATAAGTTCACAAATCTATATGTTGTTTTTTAGTCAATTCCACGAATACTGACAAACCCGACGTATTTTTTAGCGGTCGCCTCAAATTCAGCCAGTTTTTCGCGGCTCGGAGCGTGGAGATTCCCGAAGGGAACGGAGTCCCGGTCGGCGAAAGGCTGTATGAAGTATTTTTTCGCCCCGCGGATCATTTCGCCGACGGCATCAAAGTCGGACGCCTCGTGAAATTCGTCGATGACGGTGGTGCGGAACTCGTAATCGACCCCCGACTCCATGATGA
Source organism: uncultured Ruminococcus sp. (assembly GCA_902766115.1). Taxonomy (GTDB): domain Bacteria; phylum Bacillota; class Clostridia; order Oscillospirales; family CAG-272; genus RUG11130. The sequence goes on along the minus strand of CACXCL010000069.1, from coordinate 9,382 downwards.
CGGAAATGCTCTCCCGGATCGGCGAGAGCTCCACCGACTCAAGGCCGCAGGTGGCGGCGTATTTTTCGGGGCTGTTCTTTATATCCATCGCCACGTAGTCGACAAGGCCCCTCCCGAACAGTGTCCGAAGCGCCTCCGGATGGAAACCGTTGGTGTCGAGCTTTGTCATAAAGCCCAGGTCCCGCACCCGCGCGAAAAAATCCGGCAGCCCGGGATGGAGGCAGGGCTCGCCCCCGGTGACGGCGACGCCGTCCAGCAGACCGCGACGCTTTTCCAGAAAAGAGAAGAACTCCCCTTCATCCATCAGCGGTTCCGCGGTGCCGTCGACCAGCTCGAAGTTGTGACAGAAGGGACAGCGGAAGTCGCATCCCCCGAGGAACACCGTGCATGCCACATGTCCCGGAAAATCGAGCAGAGTCATTTTCTGCAGTCCGTGTATTTTCATTCTATCCTCCTATACCGCCGCCAGGATGTGCATATTGCGCAGCGTCGGGTCCTCTATTCCGTCGTTGACCGAGTAGGCGTGCTTCTCGAGATCTCCGCAGACAGCCTCCGACAGCCCCTTTTCCCGGAGCGCGTCGATCAGGTCGGCGGCGATCCCTTCGATGATACCGTATTTTTCTTCTCTTCTCTCGCCGTCGTTGTCGGTGGTCAGCAGAAGTTCGAACAGCTCCGCTTCAAAGGACAGCTCCGGCAGCGCCCTGAGAGCGCGAAAACTCCATTTATAATAAGGTTTGTATTTTTTGTTCAGCAGGAATACGGCGCTCATTGCGGCGTTGACAAATTCGAACACCGCCGTCTGCGCCGCGGCGGTCTCCCCGTGATCCAGGCATCTGCTGAAGTTGTACTGCCCCGCCTGAGCCATGATAAGCAGGGCTCCGGCGAGCTTTTTGCGCCTCACGTCCTCGGGATAGTACGCGAGCCGTTCCCGCGCCGCGGTGATCTCCCCCGAATTGTCAAAAAATACCTCTCCGTTCACGCATTCGAGAAGAGACTGCTCCGGCAGGGCGATCCACTGCTCCGGCGTGAGACGGCCGTCGGGAGTCCCGGTCTTCGCCGTGAGAAAAACCGGGATGCGGATGACCCCGCGCCTCGCGCCGCCCACCGGCTGCATCAGAGAGCGCCGCAGTCCCATGAACTCCCGGGGCAGGGCGGCATACGCTCTTTCCAGCAGGAAAGCGGTGCGCCTGTCGACCCGATCCTCGCCCGGCAGGAAAAGACAGAAACCCGGCTCGAAGTCGTGATCACGCGACACCTGGTCGTCATATCCCGAGCACTCCGATCCCTCGCCGATGAGCCCCGCCGCCAGTTGCGGGATAAGGTCGGGGAATTTTTCCTCCAGCATGGGCATGCCGTACTGTTCAAAATACGACCGTGCGATATCCAGTCCCTTCATCACCTGCCGCCTTTCCGCTTTATGTCCTCATAGATCGCCTCGGCGCGGTCACTCAGATCCCTCGCGTCGGCGAAATAGCCGTAATACCCGAAAGTGGGCGCGCATTTCTCGCACACGAAGGCGTAGTACCCGTCTCGCGGATGCTCCGTTTTGTCGAGAAGCTCCTTCGCCCGGTCCAAAAGGTCGAAAATGCGCGACTCGCCTTCTTCAAGACCCAGCTCCGCCTCCACGGCGTTCGCCATATTGAGGTACGTTATCGCCTGCTCCGGCTCGCCGAATTTCACCTTCTCCATCTCGGACAGTGCGCGGCGGTACGAGTCGTCCGCCTCGCCGAAGCGGGAGAGGGCGACGCAGACCAGCCCCATGTTGTTGTAGAGTCCCCCGAGAAGCGCCGGATCGACGGAGGCGTTGCTCTCGTAGTTCTCCCGGGCCCGGCGGAACAGCTCGAGCGCCCGCTCATTCTCGCCGAAGGCGGAGTACGCCGTGGCCACGTTCACGCAGGCGGTGCCTGCGCTGACCGTGCCGTCGTACCCCAGCTCGCGGAGGAGACGGAGCTCGTTTTCCGCGGCGTCGAACGCCTTTTCCCGCTCGCCGGTCTTGCGGTAGTGGCCAACCAGCTCGCCGTATATGAAGAATTCTCCGCGGCGGTCGCCTCCGACCTTCGCCTCCTCCAGCCAGTAGAGCAGGTGGCGTTCCGCCCCCGGATAGTCCCGGCGGCTCATGTATTCGTCCATTTTTTCGATGATACGCTGCTGCGGGATCGGTCGCATCCTCTCCTCCGCGCCGAAGGGGTCGCCGCAGAGAAGGCATCTCGGCTCAACGTAATCCTCCGGGGAAATGGGATCTCTGTTCACGTTCATGGCGTTATTCTTCCTCTCGTATTCTTCGGGAATATCATACCACGGCGAAGACCGCTTGTCAACGGTAAGGGGCGACCGTCACCCCGCCTGCCGCGCCTACATATTATAAATATGGGGACGGTTTGCGCCCCGGAAAAGATGAAAACCGAAAGGACTGATAAAAATTCAGAGATATTGTGATCTCCCGCCGGAGATGCGCGACCGCGGCGGGGAACCGCTGGTTATAAATATGGATCTCGCCGCCGGGCTGAACCGCAACTACAGGACGGCGATATGGACCGGCGACGACATGCAGGTGACTCTGATACGGATCCCCGCCCGTGGGGAGACCGGCGCGGAGATACACCGGCGCGCCGACCGGCTCCTGTACGTTGTCGGCGGCGCCTGTACGGTGGAGATGGGCGCCGACAGGCGCGCCATGAATTACGTGAGGCGCGCCGAGTGCGGCTACGGGATCCTCGTCCCCGGGCGAACGTGGCACAACGTGAAAAACGAAGGCGACGGACCCCTTCTGCTTTTCGCCGTCAGCGCGCCGCCGGCGCAAGGGTTCGGGACGGTTGACGTGACGCGACCCGACGGGGACGGGAACGGAAGATATTGACAAACGCCCCGCTCCGTGGTATAGTTGAGACGGATGAAAAGGATTTCAGCGGAGGGGGAAATGATGAAAACTGCGATAGTATACTATTCCATGAGCGGCAACACGAAGTACGTTGCCGGAAAGGTCGCCGCCGCGGCGGGCGCGGATCTTGTTGAGATCGCCCCGGAGAAGAAGTTCCCGGCGAAGGGGCTGAGGAAGTTCCTGGTGGGCGGCAGGAGCGCCGTCACCGGCGCCACGCCGGCGCTGATGCCCTACGAATTCCGCCCGGAGGAATACGACCGGGTGGTGCTCGCCGCGCCGGTGTGGGCAAGCTCCCCGGCGCCGCCGATGAACACCTTCATCCGGGACAACGGGGAAGGGCTGAGGGGCAAAAAGATAGCCCTGATCCTCTGCTTCAAGGGAGGCGGAGGCGACAAGGCGGCGGAAAAGGTGAAAAAGCTCCTGGGGATCGACTCCTTCGAAGCGGAAATGACCCTCGTGGACCCGAAGAAGAACGCCGGCTACGACGTAGACAAACAGATCGCCGGCTTCGTCAAAAAGATCACGGAATAAACTGAGCGGCGCGTCCGAAACAATTCGGACGCGCCGCTTTTGTTTATTCCTTCCCTCGTTTCCACCAGCCGCCGAGGTAGAAGACTATGCCGATCCACAGCGGCGTGTACCCGGCGAGGGCGTCGCCCAGCCAAAATCCGGTCTCCCTCATGTTGAACGCGAGGCCGAACAGCAGCGCCAGCCCGATCCTCAGCACGATCCCGTCCAGTATCGCCGTGGCGAAGTTCACCTTGTAGTTGCCGCTTCCGTTGATCAGCGCGTTCATGCCGGACCGCGCCGCGCTGCCGAAGAACAGCAGCACCGCGATGGGCAAAAACCGTATCCCTATGTCGATGACGTCGCCGTCGGAGGTGAAGAATCCGTATATCTGCCGCGGGAAGATCAGTATCGCCGCGGACAGCACCGCCGCCGCAGTCACCGTCACGCCGTAGACCGACAGGACGATCCTCTTGATTCGCCCGTATTTCCTCGCGCCGATGTTCTGACCCACCATGGTGGCGCCCGCCGCGTTGAACGAGTTCGAAATGAGGTTCGCGATGCTGGCGAGCTTGTTCGCCACCCCGGCGAAGGCGGACACCGCCACGCCGTAGGAGTTGATCCAGGAATTGACGAACAGCTTCGAGAAGGAGATGGACGCGTTTTTGATCGCCATGGGCACCCCGAGCTTTACCAGGTCGCCGAGCATCCCGCCGTCCGGCCTCAAAAACTCGCCGGTCTTCAGCTCGATCCCGTACCTCTCCCGGTTTTTTATCACGTAGGCGGCGCATCCGAGAAAGGAGAGCCCCTGGCTTATCACCGTCCCTAGAGCCGCTCCCGCGCCTCCCATGCCGAGCCCCATGACGAACAGCAGATCCAGCAGAACGTTCACCACGGATGCGATCCCGATGAAGAGAAACGGTCTGAGCGAGTCGCCCATGCCCCGCAGCACGGCGCTCATGGCGTTGTACCCGTATATGAAAAGCAGCCCCGCCATGCAGACCGTGGCGTATCCCAGCGCCTCGCTGAAGGACTCGCGCGGCGTGTGCATGATCCGCAGGATCGGCTCCCGCAGAATAAAGCACACCGTCCCCGCGATGACGGAAAGGACCGTCAGAAAGTGGAACATGGTCCCGATGAAGCGGCCGATCTTCTGCCTCTCGCCCTCGCCCGTCATCCGGGCGATGATCACCTGTCCCGCGTTGGAAAATCCCATGGCGACGAACGTGAGAAAGTTCAGCACGTCGCCGCCGACGGACACGGCGGAGAGCCCCACCTTTCCCATCTTGTTGCCCACGATCACCATGTCCACGGTGTTGTAGACTATCTGAAGCAGGCTGGACAGAAAAAGAGGGGTCGCAAAACGGACGAGCTTCCCCGCCACGTTCCCCTCGGTAAAATCTGTCACGTTCGACCTTTTCTCCATTATCCGCGCCTGCCTTTCCCGGATATTATACACCTTCGGGCTGCCCCATTTCAAGGTGCGGCGCAAAAGTAGGACGTTTTTTTCGCCTTCCCGCCTCCGCTTCGTGCCCCTTCTTGAAATTCTGAGAGATTTGTGATATAATATTATTTTAGAATGCTGAAAAGAAAAGAAGGGCTGAAAATGACGAAAGTAGATATTTTTTCCGGATTTCTCGGGGCGGGGAAAACCACGCTCATAAAAAAACTGATAAAAGAGGCGTACAGCGGGCAGATGCTTGTGGTGATCGAAAACGAATTCGGTCAGATAGGCATCGACGGCGGATTCCTGAAGGAGGCGGGCATCGAGATCACGGAGATGAACTCCGGCTGCATCTGCTGCAGCCTCGTGGGCGACTTCGGCAAGGCGCTCGCTAAGGTCAAGGCGGAGTACGACCCCGACAGGATCCTCATCGAGCCCTCCGGCGTGGGCAAGCTCAGCGACGTTATCCGCGCCGTACGCGACGCGGGCGTGGAGGGCCTTGAACTCGGCGCTTTCACCACGGTCATCGACGCCTCAAAGTGCAAGATGTACATGAAGAATTTCGCGGAGTTCTACCGCAATCAGATAGAATTCGCCTCCTCGGTGATCCTCTCCCGCACCGACGGGATCAAGAAGGAAAAACTGGACGAGGCGGTGTCGATCATCCGCTCGCTCAACGCCAACGCGCCCCTCATCACGACCCCGTGGGATCAGCTTGACGGCAAGGCGATCCTCGAGACCATGGAGAACAAAAACACCCTCGAAGAGGAGCTCCGCCGGCTCATCGAGGAGGAAAAAGAGAGGGAAGCGCATCATCACCACCACCATCACCACGGCGGCGAGGAGTGCGACGATCCCGACTGCGAGTGCCACCATCACGACGATGATGAGGACGAACACGAGCATCACCACCATCATCATGACGACGAGGAACACGAGCACCACCATCATCACGATGACGACGATGATGACGACGACGAGCACGAGCACCATCATCACCATCATCATCACGACGGCCACGACGCCGACGAAGTCTTTACGAGCTGGGGCTCCGAGACTCACGGCGTGTTCACCGCCTCGGGGATTGAGGACCGCCTCGACGAGCTCATGACCGGAAGATTCGGCATGGTGCTCCGCGCCAAGGGCATCGTACAGGGCGACGGCGGATCCTGGATCCACTTCGACTACGTTCCGGGAGAAAAAGAGGTCCGCACCGGCGCCGCCGACGTGACCGGCAAGGTCTGCGTCATCGGCACGGGACTTGATAAAGAAGGCCTCCGGGCGCTCTTTACCCCTGAGGACTGAAGAAAGGCAGACGGAAATGGATATTCCCGTATATCTTTTCACCGGATTCCTTGAATCCGGCAAGACGAAGCTCATCGGCGAGACACTCTCCCGGCCGGATTTCTTCGAGAGAGGGCAGAAGACTCTCGTCATCCAGTTCGAGGAGGGCGAGGAGGAACTGGACCCCTCGGAGTTCGCGTCGGAGAACGTGGCTCTCGAGGTGATCGACACCCCCCGCAGGATGAATCCCGATAAGCTGGCGTCTCTCGTGCGCGCCCACGGCGCGAACATCGTCATTGTGGAATACAACGGCATGTGGCTCCTCAGCGACTTCTTTCAGGCGATGCCGCAGGAGTGGTTCGTCTTCCAGGAGATGTTCGTCGCTGACGCCTCCACCATCGGCGTCTACAACGCCAACATGAGAAATCTCGTGGTGGACAAGCTGACCAGCGCAGATCTCGTTCTGTTCAACCGGTGCGACGACGACACCGACTACGACGCGCTCCACAAGCTGGTACGCAACGTGACCCGCCGACCGGACATCATCTACGAAAACGTGAACGGTCAGGCGGCGTACGACGATATCGAGGACCCGCTCCCCTTTGACGTTGACGCTCCGGTCATCGAGGTCGGAGACGGCGATTACGCGCTGTTCTACCGCGACATGGCGGAAAATCTCGATAATTACGACGGCAAGACCGTCTCGTTCCTCGGTCAGATCAACAGTATGCCGAACGTCCCCGACGACGGCTTCGTCATAGGTCGTCCCGTGATGACCTGCTGTGTGGAGGACATCGCCTTCAGCGGGCTCCTCTGCGAGAACGGGGTAAAAAAAGTCTCCGGAACGGAGTGGGCGAGAGTGAAGGGCAAGATAACGGTCAAGGACTGCGAACTCTACGGACGGAGAGGGCCGGTCATGCGGCTGATTTCAGCCGAGCCTGCGCCCGCGCCGGAGGACCCGGTGTCAACTTTCTACTGATAAATTAAAAGGTCGGACGTCTGTCCGACCTTTTAATTTATCGAAAATTACTTCAGGAGTCTGAACGAACCGATGACGGGGAGCTCTTTCGCTCTGCCGTTTGCGGCGTTCATGATCCCGATGATCCACATGACGAGGAAGACTATACCGGCGACAGCTTCCACGATGTAGAAGATCCAGCGGATCACGGGGATCAGGGTGAGAATGCTCAGCACGATCATTATCACTGTCTCCACGATGGCGAGGATGAGTCCCTGATTCACATGGAAACGAGCGTACTTCGACTCTTTCGCGGCGAACAGGGGGATGAGCACGAGCCATCCGAGGTATGCGAGGATCGCCATGACCTTGTTCTGCTCGATATCGTTTTTGTCATATTCCGCCGTGTAGTCCTTCGTGTTGTTCATCTCATTCAGCTTGTCGTTAAAATCTGCCATAATATACACCTCCGCATAAATTAGGTAAACTACCCGTATCAATTCTACAACCCGTGCGGAGTTTTGTCAATAAGAAAACCCGTTTTTTATCGCCGGGGAGACCTGACTCCTTCCCTTTTTTCTCCCGATTTGTCATCCGGTAACATGGGGCGCTCATTCGCTCATATAGTCTTCGATCCCGCAGAAAATCGCGTCCTGCTCAATGGGAGAGAGTCCGTCCATCGAGCCGTCGAACAAAGCTTCTGTGTTGTAGCTGTAGAAATACTCGGGATCGTCCGAATAGCGATAGGGCGGGTTGTCGACGGAAAGGATCAGGTTTTCAACCTCCTGCCGCGTCAGCCCGAATGCGTCGACGATCGATTTGAAACTTATCTGCGGAGTTATCCGGTCCGTACCGAACTGTTCGACCCACCTGTCAAGGTCATTGTATCTGCAGTAAGATTTGAGCCAAGCGAACGCCGATCGTCTTTCTTCGGTTTTCTTGAGTTCTTCCGTGTTCCTGTAAAACGCCTCTACTGCCTCATCGTCGCCGGAATACAACAAGTCGAGGTTTAAGACGTGGGAGTAATATGTGTGGGTATTGAGGTAAACGTATTCAAGATCTTCTCTCGGAATGTCGAAGTACTTGATGAATCCGTATACGCTTGCTTCCGGGTAATGGCAGTCGTCGGTAAAAAGGATGTGTTCACAATTTCGATCCCACTCCCAGAAAGGTTCTTCGCCGACGAGCTCGATCATTTCTTGGGACCACGAGTGGTACGATATGGCGTGAACGGTACAAAACGGTCCGCTCCCTCCTATCGCCCTGCCCGTATTATCTTCTCCGGACGGCGCCGGCTCCGGTTCGTCGGTCGACAGAGAGGTGCCGACAACTGCGGCCTGCGGATCTGTCGGTCTCCGGGTCAGGTTCGGAATGACTGCGATTGCCGCGATCACCGTCGCAAAACAAGCAGCCGCGATCAGAATACGCAGCGCAGTCTTCTTTGGCGAAAGCGTTGCTTTACGCGCCTCGTTTGTGTCTGACTCCGCTTTCAGATACACGTTCCGGAGCATACGTTCCTTTGCGTCTTCGTTGGGTTCGATCCTGTCGAGCGATCTTTTGATCCTGTTTCTTTCATCCATTCCGCATACCTCCCTCAAGGATTCCTCTCAGTTTCTTCCGCGCGTCCCTCAGACGGTTTCTGACCGTTGACGGCGGGATTGAGAGAAGCGACGCGATCTCATCTGTCGGATATCCTTCGTAGTAGTAGAGCCACACCGCGTCCTTCAACTTCGGAGAAAGCGACAGTACCGCCTCTGTCACCTCGTCAAAGGACTCGCGCTCCGGAGCGGCGAGCCGGGAGACGGCTTCGTCGTCCATGGACGCGACCCGCCTTCCGTGCGCTTTCAATCTGTCTTTGCACAAGTTTGCGGCGACGACGGTGAGCCACTTTCTCTCGTGTGTCTCGTCTTCAAATACGAACGAACCGGTCAGCGCTTTGACAAACACGTCTTCGGCGCAATCCTCCGCGTCTGCGTTCTCTCTCATGTAGGTGAAGCAGAGCCGGTAAACATATTTCCAGTGTCTTTCGTAAAAAGCATCGAACCCGGTGCCGTTCCGATCGGTTGTCTCGTTCACCATGCTTCACCCCCTTCTGTCCTTTATAACGATCGAGATTGCGAAAAAGTCGGGTCACCCCCGTTTTTTTGTTCAAAAAACGGCCGCTGTAAAATAAATATACCCCGTTTGGGCGCCAAAGTCAACAAAACGCCGGAAAACCACCTTACGTTGTTGAAAAAAGCGCCCGTTTCTGCTACAATCAATATAAAAGAAACCGGGGAGGCGGCGTGATGGAAACAAATGAGAAAATCGT
>CACXCL010000068.1 GCA_902766115.1 uncultured Ruminococcus sp. | reverse complement strand
GTAGTCGTCCGGCATATGGTCAAAGTCGGTTGAGTCGAGAGGATGATCCGGATCAAACGAGTCAAGATTCAACATGATCCTGTTGACGTTGCAATTCTCTTTCAGCCAGTCGCGCCACATAAAGTTCGCTTTGTTTGAGTACACCCACTTCTGATAGTCGGAAGCCGTCGGATCGTTTCTGACAACATTCCACATCATACCTTCCTCCGTCGTTTCTGCCACCCTGAGTTCTGTCCCCTGTTCCTTTTTCATAATGTTTGAGATACAGAGGTTATAATACGTTTTATCCTTGCCGAACAACTCGGTTAATAATTTCAAATAGTTTCCTGTGGCAATAGTGTGTTTAACATACTCGTTATATTCTTCATCGGACATTGGCGGGAGTTCTTCTTTGATCATCAAAGCAGGAGAATCCGCACCTTCATTCAGCAGAATAACATCCCAGTCCTTGACCAGAGCAGCTATCGTTGATTTGTCTCTTTTGCTCCATTTATCATAATGGTCTTGCAGGATCCACCCTCCATGTGTTCGATTATAGATTTCGACTTTGTGTTTTCCTTCCGCGATTGCCTTGAACTGTTCGGGTGTTTTCGGAACATAAACAAAACTGTTTCCAAAGAACGCGATATCAAGCACGTCGTCATCCCCTGTTATAGACCTTTCCTCCGCCGTATTGACGAATCTGTCTATCATCGCCGCGGCCTCGGCGCGGGTGATCTTCGCCACGGCTTGGAACCGTCCGTCTTCCCGCCCGTTAATGACTCCGGAACGGAAAAGTGCGTTGACGGCGTCCTTGGCGAAGTCCGGGATCTTGTCATAGTCCGTCGGGTAACCGTCGGTTTTCCACTGTAGGTAGAAACGGAAAGTATCTGCGTATCTGTAAAGGATCGTTGCGAACTCTGCCCGGGTGATAGACGCGTCGGGGGCGAATCTCGTCTCCTCTCTCCCGTTGACAATACCCTTGCTTTGCGCCCATGCGACGGCTTTGGTATAATATTTCCCGGCCTTCACGTCGGTGAATTTGTTTTCCGCTTCAGTTTTCGGGCTCCCCGCCATGCGGTAGATGATGGTCGCGCACATTCCGCGGGTCAGCGTGCCGTTCGGATCGAATTTCGTATCGGTCACGCCGTTCATTATGCCGTTCTCATAAACAACTTTTATGTTGTTATAATACCACTTTTCCGGATTGACGTCGGAGAAAGGTATACCCCCTTTAACTGTTATTTCAAATTCATCTGTGTTATCGATAAATGAATCGGTGTAACCGAACATGTCTGCGACTTCTCCGCTGCATTCGCCTTTGATCTTGACATTTCCCGCCTTGATACCCGTGATTTTTCCGTTTTTGTCAACCTTAGCGATCCCGGGATCGCTGCTTGACCACTTGATCCCGCTTGAAATGATGTTTTCAACAAACCATCCGAGATAATGGCTTGGGCCGGGCATCTCATTCCCGACTTTTATTATTCCGTATAGCTGAAGAGACTCTCCGACCTCGATCTCTTTTTTTTCGGGCTGAGGTAAATGGTCGCCTATGGAATAGTTGTTTGAGGTGACCGCAAACTCCGGGGCCGTTATAGCGAACACCCGTACAACAGTAGTTATCGATAAAATTGTCGTCAGTGCCAATAATAGACAAATCAGTTTCTTCATTTTTTTCTCCTTTTTGAAAAACCGTTCGGGCCGGTACGTTCAGTTTGCATTAATTCAATCATAATACGCCGGTTAAGTCAACAAGTTTTGTGTTAATATCCTCCCCCTCCGACGAGTTTGGCGCGATTTTGTCGAGTTTGGCACGGAAAAATCCGCCGATGGGGGCGAAATCGTTGCGAAATCGCTCCTTTTCTGCTAAAATGATATTGACTCTGGGGGCGCATGCCCGCGTCCCCGCGTGAGGTACAGAGGAATTTATATGATAAAAATATTCACTTGCGACGACGACGGGGCGTTTGCCGACCTGCTCACCGAAAACATCCGCGGCGCGTTCACGGCGCTCGGGGCGGAGACCGACGTTCAGACGTTCACCTCGTCCGTGGAGTGCCTTCGCGCCGTCCGTTCGGAGAAGAACGCGCCGGACGTGGTCTTCCTCGACATCGACATGCCGTCGGTGTCGGGATTCGACGTGGCGGCGGAGATAAACCGGGCGCGCCGGGGCACGGCCATCGTCTTCGTCTCCGCCAAGCAGGAGCTTGTGTTCCAGTCCCTGGACTACCGCCCGATCTCATTCATAAGGAAATATCCCGAGGAATCGCTCACCGCCGATCTCGCGAAGGTCTGCCGCTCCATCCTCCGGGACTTCATGCAGGCCACGGTGGTGGAGATCCGCGACGTCTACTCGGGCACGGTCGCCGTCACCGCGGAGGATATCCTTTTCATCGGAAGCGCGGACCACTACCTGAGCTACAAGCTCCGCGACAAAAGGACGCTCAAGGAGAGGTGCAACATCAGGACCGCCGAGGAGCGGTTCAAGAAGTTCGGCTTCATCAGGCCCCACAGCAGATACCTCGTCAACCCGGCGCACATCACGTTCTTCAACCCGGGTATCGGCAGGATCGTACTGGACTCAAAGGATTCCGTCCCCGTCAGCCGTTCCCTCAAGGCGGAGGCACACAGGGAGTATCTCAAGTACAAGAGGGTGTTTTGACATGTATCATATCAAATATTTTATCGACGTCGTCAGCGAGCATGCGAAGAAAATGGGCGGATTCTGGCCGTTCTTCTTCGGCTTCTGGTACCAGATCGTCGGGATATTCGTCATGGCGGCCTTTATCGGAGCCGTGTCCGGCAAAAACAGACAGCTCGTCCGCAGAGCCGCGGTGACGCTCGTGGCGACGGCTGTCATGTCCATGCTCCGTTTCTTCTTCGCCTTCGGCAATTTCGGCATATTTAACGAGGAGTACGTCGCGATCTCCTACGTTCTTACGCTGTTTCTCGCGTCAGTCGCCTGCGGGGAGAAAAGCCCGTTCCGCGCCTTGACGTATTCCCTTGTGGCGGTCAACGTAGACGTCGTTACTTATTCGGTCATGAACTGCTTTAACGCGTGGGGAAGACCGTCAAGGATCACGGAAGCTCGTATAGTACCTTCCGTCCCGCAGGTCGTCATATCCTCTGTCGCGGCGGCGGTGATACTCGCCCTGGCGACGTTCGTCTTCAGAAAGTACCGGACGGAACTGGAGAGGCGGGAGAAGATCGCGCTGACGGTATCTCTTTTCGTCATCACGGCCGTGACCGTGATTTCCCGAAAAATACTGGAGACGAATCTGACTTACGTTCGGCATCGCGTCACGACTATCGGCACATCGAGGCAGACCATCGTCCTGTGCGTTTTGATCCTCGGGGCCCTTCTCCTTCTCAACGGGGCGGTGTACGTCCTGTTCGTCCGTATGTCCGCCCGCCAGAAGGAGAAGGCGGAGCAGGCGGTGCTGACCCAGAAGCTTCTGGGTCAGAACGCCATCATCGAGGAGGTGTCAAAGCAGCACGAGAAGGTCTCGAAGATAAGGCACGATCTGCTGAACACACTCGGCACCGTGGACGGGCTCATCGCCTCCGGCAAAACGGACGAGGCGAGGGAGTTCATCCGTTCCCGCACCGGAGTTATCGCCGCCGACGTGCGGACGGTCAACACGGACAACGAGTACGTGAACTCCATCATAAGCTATAAGACGTCCCAGGCGAAGGAAAAGGGCGTTGACGTGTCGGTCTACGCCGCGGCGAATATTGACTTCCCCGACAACGCGGACCTGTGCAACCTGATCGGGAATATGCTCGACAACGGGATCAGCGCCGCGGAGAAGTGCGAGAGGGAG
>CACXCL010000067.1 GCA_902766115.1 uncultured Ruminococcus sp. | reverse complement strand
TTGAACCGGGGATAGAGGTGTTGCAGACCTTTGCCTTACCACTTGGCCATGGCGCCATATTTTTACTTGCTAACGCCTCACGTACGGTGAAACATTATAAAATTCTTTCTCTACACAACCTGCAGGCTGTTCAAGAGTTTTTGTAATTGCTAACGCCTGTTTGACGTTTTAAATGATCTGTGGGGGAATCGAACCCCCGTTACCGCCGTGAAAGGGCGGTGTCTTAGCCGCTTGACCAACGGGCCGTATTACGGGACCGCTTTCCGGCAGGTCCCGTGGTAGCGGAAGTTGGACTTGAACCCACGACCTATCGGGTATGAACCGATTGCTCTAGCCAGCTGAGCTATTCCGCCATCTGTATCAACGTCCGTTTCCGGACGTGCCATAACATTCTATCATAAGATTATCCGTTTGTCAACAATTTTTTATCTAAAAATATTATTGATTTCAGTCCGGTTTTCCGTCTCGTTTTTTCTCAAAAGAATCCCTCGTTTCAAGGGAAAACCGTCCCCGCGTTTTGCAGCGCGGAGACGGTAGGTAAAACGCGGTTCAGCTAAGCTTTATAAGCTCCATCTGCCCCGGCGCGAGCCAGATCTCGCCGGAAGTGGCGGGTCCGCCCCGCTCCTTTGAATACACCGGCTGGAACATCTGACCGTTGTTGTACACCTTTTCGGCTCTGCTGACCTTGTCGCTGAAGTTCAGGATAATAGGCGCGGATTCATCCTGGAGAGTGTTGACGATGGCGACCCAGTCTCCTCCGTCGGCGTCTTTGAAGAAGCTGATGATGCCTGATCTGCCCGACGCGCCTGTCACCTTATCCGACAGCCCCGGGAGGAAGAACCAATACCCGCCGTGGCTGCGACCGATGGAGTAGGTGTTCTGATAATTCAGTTTCGAGAACACGTTGCCGAAGAGTACGTTGAACTTTTTCTGCACCCTTGCAAGGTCCCGGTAATGGACGGTCTTCTCGCCGAACTCGTCAATGGGGGAGCCGTGATAATCAGCCGCTATGAGCTTATCGTACAGCCGGAACCAAACGACGCCACGGCATCCGCATGCCACGCAGGTGTTGAGCTGCCAGCGGAAATCGTCCTCCGTGGGGATCCTGTAGGTGTCGTGGGAGCTGGAGAGCATTGTCGCCCATATCTCAGCGCCTGTCTCCTTTCCGACACGGGAGAACTGCCTCAGATTGTCGAAATGCTCGTAAACTCCCGCTCCGTTTTTCATGAGCTGGGAATAACAGCCGAAGCCGATCACGTCGGCGTGAGAATCGTTCACCATTTCGCCGCACCACCGGTCCAGCGTCTGCCCCGTCTTCATAAGGAGCATGCGCTCAGTCCTCTCGATGGAGCCGAGATTGATATATACGTGCTGATCGGTGAAATATTTCTTCAGGATACGCACCCCGGTCTTATAGTGCTCGTCGCTCTCCGCAGACGGTTCCTCGCCCACATAAACTCCGCTCACGGCGGGATGTACGCCGAATTCCCCGTAGATCTCCTTTACACGGTCTTCATAACCGTCCTTCAGAGCGTTGTCGAGGAACAACTCGTCAACCTGAATAATGACGTTTGTCCCGAGAGACAAGGCGTCGTCGAGGAACGCGCGGAAGGCGTCGTGCGAATGTCTCTTCCAGGAAAAGATCGGCGAGATCGGATCGGTCATGCCGCATTCGACCCAGTCGGTGAGCATGTGTGGTTTATATCCGGAGAAGTCGTTATAATTCCAGAACGTAAGTTTTACTCTGTCGGTCATGTCAGATACCAGCCTTTCATCTGATGCGATTTCACGTGTAATTCTACCATGGTTGACGGATCAAATCAAGATGTTGAGAAAAAAATTCAACCGAAACAATATTTTGTATTGAAATCACGCCTTTTTTTAAATATAATATATTCAGATCAAAGTTCCGATAACAGAACGGAGGGCACGGTTATGATAAGCTATTCTCCTCCCATGGCAGTGAACGTATCATCCGCTTCACCGGAAAAGATGAGCGGGCGGACGATTCTCGACATCGCTGAATTCATGGTCCGGAGCGGTCTTAAAGACTCGGGATACAACATCATAAACATCGGAGACGCATGGATGGCGAGGACGAGGTGTCCCGAAACAGGCTCGATACGGTGCGACACGGACAAGCTGGGCTGTACGCTTCGTGAGTTGACCGATGAACTCGGGCGGTTCGGGTTCGGTCTCGGTATCGTCACAGGCGCCGGAACGAGAACGCCCGGCGGGTATCCCGGGTCTTTCGGACACGAGTTCGCTGACGCGGAATATTTCACCAATGAAGGCGTGGCGATGATCTGTCACGATTTCTCATGTCTGCCGCGTTTCGCTGACACTTTGACGCTCATCCGCCGGATGAGTATGGCGTTGAGAGCAGCCGGCGACAAGATCTATTACTCGATTTTCACACCCGGCGAGCTGTACACCCAAAGGATCCGGACCACAGGCGCAGACTCATACCACGGTCGTGCATATCTCGAATCCGAAAACGTGATGCTCCCGCCCCCCGAAACGTACGGACGGAGCGGACCCGGATGCCTCTTCGACTGCGGACAGATCCGGATCGGGCATACAAAGGACCCTCGCTCAGTCAAAAAAGAAATGATCACCGTCGTTATGGCGTCTTCCCCTCTGACCATCGGATGCGACCCGACGGAGCTGTCCTCCGATATACTCAGTATCCTGAAAAACCCCGGAGCGATCTCTGTTCTTACCGATCCCGAAGTACGTCCTGCAAGGATAATGAGCGCCAAAGACGGTCAGGTCCTCTTCAAGGTGCTTGACGACAGAAAATACGCCGTCGGGCTTATAAACGACACGGAGCGGCGTATGGAGGTCCCCTTCTTCGCCCACGATATGGGGCTTACAAGCGACGCTGAGATGGTCATGAGGGCGACAGAGGCGTTCGGAGGCGAGGTCATCTATGCGGAAGACCAGATCGCACCGGATCTGGAGCCGGGAGACTCACGTCTTTACATCATAGACCTTGTCGATAGAAAGGAGGCGATCCCTCAATGATCGTCAAAACGCCTCCCATGGGATTCAACACATGGAACACCTTCGGCGAGTGCTACAATGAGCAAGTCATCCGCGAGACCGCGGACGCAATGGTGGAACGCGGGTTCCTCGACGCCGGATACGATTATCTCATAATAGACGACCACTGGCAGATGGAGTACCGGGATCCCGGGACGAAAAGGCTCATGCCCCGTCCCGGCAAGTTTCCCAACGGAATTATTCCGGTCATCGATTACGTTCACGGAAAAGGTCTGAAATTCGGCATATATTCATGTGTCGGAGCAAGGACCTGCGGCGGAAAAATGGGCAGTTTCGAATACGAATTCACCGACGCCCGCACCTTTGCGGAATGGGGCGTCGACTATCTGAAGCACGATTACTGTCTGAGACCCGAAAGATCGGTCGGAGAGGTCCTTTACCGGAGAATGAGCGCGGCGCTGAGATCAAGCGGACGTGACATACTTTTTGCGGCGTGCAACTGGGGGTGCGACGACGTATGGTCCTGGATCAGATCAACGGGCGCGCACACCTACCGCTCCACCGGAGACATCTGCGACAATTTCCGGAGCTTTACGGACATATTCCGCTCTCAGATAATGAAGCTCTCAGCTTCCGCTCCGAACTGCTACAATGACCTTGACATGATAACGGTCGGCATGGAAGGCAGCGGCAACGTTGGGACTGACGAGCTTTGTTCCGAGGGCGTTTACAGGATCCAGTTCGCAGTATGGTGCATGTTCAACTCGCCGCTGATCCTCGGGTGCGATCTTCGCTCTGTCTCCGACAAATTCCGGGATCTGCTCTGCAACAGGGAGATGATCCGGATCAATCAGGATCCGGAAGGAAGAGCGCCGTTCCCCATAGGTCTCGACGATTCCTTCGCGTTCTGCAAGCTTTTATCCGGCGGCGAATTCGCGGTCCTGCTCATAAACGTCAACGACTCATGGAACAATATGTCGTTCGTGCCTCACGACATGGGGCTTACGGAGAGCTCGGGCTATAAAATGGTACTCACTGACGTGCTGAACGGCGATACTTTCGAGGCGTCCGATATATTCTTTATACCCGTGGAACCGAAGGATTGCAGAATGCTGCGGGGAAAACTCATGAAGAAATAAAATGAAAAGAAGTGCGGATCGGGGCACCCTCCGCAAGGAACGTGCCCCGAGGTTTGGCTTGCTCTCGTTTCCACCTCATCCGACCTCGCTTTGCTCGGCCACCTTCCCCTCAAGGGGAAGGCTTGAGGGGGTGCGTCAACCAAAGGCTTCCCCTTGAGGGGAAGCTGTCAGCCGTAAGGCTGACTGATGAGGTGGTCAACAAAAGGCCGCGTTGCGTGTTTCTTGGAATGAGGAAAAGGAATCGTGCAGAAACGGCGCTTTGAGCGAAACAACAACTATCTAAAAAGCATATAAACAGGCGTGGCCACGACGGTCACGCCTGTTTTGTATCTTGAATTTTGTAGGGCGAAATCCGATGCTCGTTATAGGTGTGGACAACAAAAAACCTGTTCGACAAACTGGAATTTAGCGATTATAGCTTCATGAAAGACTTGATTTCTTGTTCCAAGAGACGAAATACGTTTGCAACCAGATAGCCATCAGCGATTGCATGATTTAGACGA
>CACXCL010000066.1 GCA_902766115.1 uncultured Ruminococcus sp. | reverse complement strand
CCGAAGGGCAATTTCACCGCCGCAGGCGATTTCACCCACCCCGCAGGGGTGGATTTCGTTGCCGACTGTCCTTTGGGACAGTCGGCTGATAAGGACCGTTTTTTACGTTCGTATATGATTTTCGGAATGCTGACCGAAAACAGTTTTCTGCAAAAGAGGAATATCATCCTCCGTCATCAGCGCAGACCGATTATCGGTCGTTGCCTACTTATCAATGGATCTCGACGGATCTGCCGAGCTTTGCGGACTCATAGATGGCGTCGAGGATCTTCATGAGAGCCACGCCGTCCTCTGCGGGAGCGCGGCAGGGCTCCACTCCGCGGGCCGCGTTGACGAATCCGGCGATCTCACGCTCGAACAGACCGTCGAAGCTGAGTGCGGAGCTTCCCGCGGGTCTGAGGTTGACGTACTGCCCGGCTATGTCGGTGTAGAACTCGATGTCGGGATTCAGCTTTACGCCGGACTTGGTCCCGAACAGCTCGATCTGTCCCACGTCGTGCTCGATATTGAGGTTGAACGACGCCTCGACGCTGAGAGTCAGGCCGGAATCGAACTTGACCATACCTGCGGCGAAGTCCTCGACCGAGAACTTGAATCTCGGGTCCGGATTGCCCTCCCACGCCACGTCGTGACCCTCGGCGCGGCCGCATCCGAGATTGTCGTACGTCACGCCGAAAGCAGATACGGGCTTCGGATTGCCGGCAAGGTATCTGACCAGGTCGATCACGTGGACGCCCAGGTCGATCAGCGGACCGCCGCCGGAGAACGCTTTGTCTCCGAACCAGCCGCCGGGACATCCGTCGCGTCTCAGATAGGTCGCTTTTGCGTAATATATGTCGCCGATGGTACCGGCGTCGCGGAACTTGCTGACGATCTCCGCGTCGTTGCCGAAACGTCTGACAAATCCCACCTGCAGGAGCTTCCCGGTCTCTTTTGCCGCCTGAAGCATCTCCTCCGCTTCCGCCGCGTTCAAAGCCATGGGCTTCTCGCAGAGGACGTTTGCGCCTCCGCGAAGAGCGACGATGGTGCAGTCCTTGTGCGCGGAGTTCCAGGTGCAGACGCTGACCAGATCAAGCTCCTCGTTTGCCATCATCTCGCGGCAGTCGGTGTAATAACGTTCCACACCGTGACGCGCCGCGTAATTTTTGACTTTCTCTTCGTCGATGTCGCAGACCGCAGTAACCTTGACGAGTCCCTGTCTTTCGAGCTCTTTGTAGCCCGACATGTGAAGTCCGCTTATTCCTCCGGTACCGATGATTCCGACTTTCAACTGTTCCATGATCTCTTTCCTTTCGGGTAAAATAGTTTATGAAATAATCACGCGTTTGCGCGTTTTTTCCTGAATCCTGCTTCTGACCGCCTCTTTTTCGTCCTTCGTCATCACCTCGGATGAGAACTTCGGTTCACGGTCGAATTTCGCGTATTTTGCGCGTCCCAGATCGTGATAGGGCTCGACGTCGACTCGGACGACGTTGTCGAACTCGTCCGCAAGAGCGGCGATGGCGGAAAAGTGGCGTTCATTGTCGTTGATCCCGGGGATCACCGGGCATCTGAGAACGATCTGCCGTCCCAGTCCGTTTACGGTACGGAGGTTTTTCAGAATGATCTCCTGCCCCGCGCCGGTGTATTTTTTGTGCTCCTCTTCGCCCGTGATCTTGTAATCGAACAGAAACAGATCGACGAGCGGCGCCGCGCGGCGGATCACGTCTTCAGGGCAGAGGCCGCAGGTCTCCACAGCCGTGTGCAGACCTCTTTTTTTCGATTCTTCGAGGAGCGCGAGGGCAAATTCCGGCTGGAAGAACGGTTCTCCGCCGGACAGGGTGATCCCGCCGCCGCTGTTCTCATAGAACGGGCGGTCAAGCTCGACTTTCTCCATCACCTCTCCGACCGTGTACTCCCTGCCGGCGGCGAGAAGAGCCCCGGCGACGCACGCATCGACGCATCTGAAGCATCTGACGCACTTTTCTCTGTCCAGCGTATGCGCGCCGTCCGCGACGGTGTGGCATCCCTCGGGGCAGACGGCAGAGCACCTCCCGCATCCGATGCACTTGACGGCGTTGTATTCGAGCTCCGGCGCCTTCTCGAATCCCTCGGGATTATGGCACCAGATACATCTGAGGGGGCATCCTTTGAAGAACACGTTGGTCCGTATTCCGGGACCGTCGTGGAGAGAAAACCGCTGGATGTTGAACAGTATCCCCTTTTCCATCAGCTCGCCTCCTTTCGACCGTTTTCCTCTTTCCCACAATATTATAAAGGAGCGCGTTGAGTTTTGCAATGGGGGGCGGAAAACTTTTTTCAAAAAAAGGGTTGACTTTATCTGCGCCGGGTGGTATACTCTGTAAAGTGATTTGCTTTACAGAGGGGAGAAGGTTCCGTCATGCGCGAGAAAAACATGAAATTCGTCATGCTCCTCGACGCTTACGGTCCGCTTCTGACCGAGCGGAAGTACGAGCTGCTGGACCTCTGCTACAACGAGGACTATTCCCTCTCGGAGATCTCCGAGCTCACCGGACTGTCGCGTCAGGGCGTTCGGGACTCCATCAAAAAAAGCGAAGCGGAGCTTACGTTCTTCGAGGAAAAGCTGGGGCTTGCGGAAAAGAGCGGCAAAACGTCCGGACTCGTTTCCCGTGCGGCGGAGATCGCCGAAAGACTTTCAGACAAAAACGGAGACTGCACCGAAGTAAAGGAGCTGAAAGAGATCCTCAACAAGCTTTCCGCCATGTGGAATGCGGGATGAAGGAGGCGCTGAATGTTTTCAAATCTTTCCGAAAAACTGAATAACGCCTTCAGGAGATTCCGGAGCAAAGGCAAGCTGACCGAGGCGGACGTCAAGGCGGGCATGAGAGAGGTGAAGCTTGCGCTTCTGGAGGCTGACGTCAACTTCAAGGTCGTCAAGGAATTCATCGGCAAGGTCACCGAACGCGCCGTCGGGTCGGAGGTGCTTGAAAGTCTCCTCCCCGCGCAGCAGATCGTGAAGATAGTCAACGAGGAGCTTATCTCCCTCATGGGAGACAAAAACGAGAAGCTGACCATCAGTCCGAAGCCGCCTACGGTGGTGATGATGGTGGGCCTTCAGGGCTCCGGTAAGACCACCCACAGCGGAAAGCTGGCAGCTTACTACAAGAAGCAGGGCAAGAACCCCCTGCTGGTGGCTTGCGACGTGTACCGTCCCGCTGCCGTGGATCAGCTGAAGGTCGTGGGATCGAAAATCAACATTCCCGTGTTCGAGCAGGGGCTGGGCGATCCCGTAAAGATCGCCGAGGCGGGCGTGAAGCACGCAATCAAAAACGGCTACGACATGGTATTCATCGACACCGCCGGCCGTCTCCATGTGGACGAGGTGCTGATGAACGAGCTCTCCGCCATAAAGGAGAAGGTATCCCCCACCGAGATCATCCTGGTGGTGGACGCCATGACCGGTCAGGACGCGGTCAATGTTGCGGAGTCCTTCAACGAGAAGCTGGACATTACCGGCGTTCTGCTGTCGAAGCTGGACGGCGATACCCGCGGCGGCGCCGCCATATCCGTTCGCTACGTCACGGGCAAGCCCATCAAATTCGTCGGCACAGGCGAAAAGCTCGACGCTCTCGAACCGTTCCATCCGGAGCGGATGGCGTCACGCATCCTCGGGATGGGCGACGTGCTCTCCCTTATAGAGAAGGCGGAGCAGGCCTACGATGAAAAGCAGGCTGAGGAGCTGGAGAAAAAGCTCAGGGAGAATTCATTCACCCTCTCGGATTACCTCGACCAGTTCAAACAGATAAAGAAAATGGGCAACGTGGAGGACCTGCTGGGAATGCTTCCCGGAGTCAAGCCCTCGCAGCTCAAAAACGCCCAGATCGACGAGAAATCCATCTCTCACACCGAGGCGATCATCCTCTCCATGACGGAGCGGGAGAGAAATCATCCCGAAGTGATAAACGGCTCCCGGAAAAAGAGGATCGCCGCAGGAAGCGGGACAAGCGTCGAGGAAGTCAACAAGCTGCTGAGGCAGTTCGACCAGACGAACAAGATGATGAAGCAGTTCACCGGTCAGGGCAAGAAACTTCGGAACAAAAAAGGAAAGATGAAAATTCCGTTCTCATTTTGACGGGTTTTTATAAAAACAAAAAATCATTTTTTAAGGAGAATAACCATGGCAGTAAAAATCAGACTCAGAAGAATGGGCAAGAAAAAGGCGCCCTTCTACCGCATCGTCGTCGCTGACTCCAGATATCCGAGAGACGGCAGATTCATCGAGGAGGTCGGATACTACGATCCCATGACCGATCCCGTGACAGTCAAGATCGACAACGAGAAGGTCGAAAAGTGGCTCGCCACCGGCGCACAGCCCACCGAAACCGTCAGAAGTCTCATCAACAAAAACGGTGCAGCTGAGAAATGATGGAAGAAGAAACACGCACAAACGAGATCGACCTTTCCCGTCTCCTTACGGATATGGTGAAGGCTATCGTCGAACACCCCGAGCAGGTCAACGTGGCTGAGGAAAGGAACGGTGACTCCGTGACCCTCACGCTGACGGTGGACCCCGCCGACACGGGAATGATCATCGGACGGCACGGCAACATCGCGAATTCCCTTCGCACGGTCATGCGCGCCGCCTCGAAGATCACCGGGGACAGGGTGAACGTCGAAATCAGATAAGTCAGAGGGACCTGAGCGAAAACCGCAGATCGGGAATGCACGGGTCCCGGATCGGACTGAAATGACAAAGATCCGCAGGTTTCATCTTTTTAAGGTGAAGCTCCTGCGGATTTTTTCATTTTTATTACCGTTTTTCATCGCCTTTTTCGCTTCCCGGCGCACTGAAGTGCGCCTCGCGGTTCAAAGAGCGAAGATCCTGCGACTTGATCGGACGGCGCGTTTATCCGACAGCGGGGCGCATCATCCCGCCGTCTTTTCGATGATTTTCAGATTTGCGGGAAGGATCCCCGCAGCCTCATAGACGATCTCGCTCACCTGAGCGACCTGCCCCGGCGTCAGCGGTTCGGACTCTATGATTACGCTGGCTTTGTCGCCGTTCAGCACCGCGACGCAGTTGCTGAATCCACGGGATACCACAAGCGTCTCGATCTGCGCCTCCCTCTCGATGTCGAGGGCGATACGGTTCATATCGTTCATGGCGTCGGCTTTGGCGTCCGGGAGCGCGTCCTCGCTCTCGCTGACGGAGAGGAGGACCTCCATCGCCTCGTCCCTCGCCTGCTGACGACCGAGAGATACCGTGGCAAGGTAGTCGTCCGCAGACGTTTTCTCGCTGTCCTCCGGCTCTGACGATTCGGGGACGGCGTCTTTTTCGCCGATCGCCGACAGGTCGATCGCAAGCCCCGTCTTCTTTTTCTCTTTATCGCCCTTTTTGTTCCCTCCCAGCAGAGCGAGGTTTACCGCAACGACGCCGATCACAAGGACCGCCGCGCAGATTATCGCCACTGTTTTCTTTCCGGTTTTCTTCATGAATTCCGCCGTTTTCCCTTTGATCTTCTCTTTCATGGCGCTGAATTTCTCTTTCATTCCGTCCACCTCCGGTTGTTCTTTGTTTTATTTATATTCGGTCTCCCCGCAATCTATGACTATGAGGAGACCCGGATCCTGTTTGTCGGGATACCGAGCGCCGCGGAAAGAAGAGACGTGATCTTTTCCCTCACTTCGGGGCGGTCCCCGCCGGAGCAAACTACCGCGACTCCACGGATCCTCGGATATATCTCCGTTACCTTCACAGGTTCGTCGCCGCTTGACGTGCTGACGATGAGGTATTCTCTCGTCACGCTCCCGCTCTCCCCTTCCTTCTTCTGCTCCACGTCGGAGGCGTAAACGTACTCGCTCCCGGAGTCCAGCGTCAGAAGGACGTGGACGTCGCCCGCGCCGTCGCACGAGCGGCACAGCTCTTTTATCCGTTTTTCGAGATTTTCCGTGTAAAAGCTCACTTTGTAATAAGGATCGGCGTCGTTTTTCTTTTCCTGCTGCGCAAACGGCAGCCGGTCGAAGGTCAACAGGACGATCCCCAGCGCCGCCGCGGATGCAAGCGCGATCCCGCGCTTCCCGCGTAACATATCGGACAGTTTTTTCATCTTTTCCTCCCGCTTCAAGATCATTCGGCAAATACGTGGACCGGACAGCCCAGCTCGTCCCGGAAGTAACGCTCGATGCGTCCGTCCTTGTATGAATCGACGCGCACTCCGAGGAATATCTGTATCTCGTCGATCACGATATTACGCCTGTCTCCGTCGTCGAGGATCACGTGGACCCGGATCGCGTCTTCGTCAACGCCGAAGCGGTCGCGGCAAACGGAGATCACTCTGTCCGCGATGTTTTCCGCCGCTCTTTTCATTATCAGCTCCCCGTACTCGTCCGTGCCGCCCGACACCGTGACCGCGCCCGGCTCCGCCGGGTCGGACCGGACGGACGAGACGATCTCACGGATCTTCCCGAACGGCGACGTCACCACAATAACGATCAGAAGATAGGAGAGATACCTCACGTACCTGCCGACACCGTTTTCATCGTCCGGGACCAGCAGTCCCACCACGCCCGCCGCCGCCGCGGCGCATATTATTTCCGCAACGTATCTTCCCATTTACGCCACCGTCCCCGAATTCATGAAAAGCGTCACGGCAAAGATGAACATCACCCCGGATACGGCGGCGAGCGCGGCGAATACGGAAAGGGCCGAGGACGCCTCCGCCATGACAGCAGACGGCCCCTCGCATCCGAGCAGATCGGACGCGATCCTGCAAACAAAAAGCGAAAGCTTCACGGCGCACAGCCGGACAAGCGTTGGCAGTAAGATCAGCAGTATCAGCACGATCCCGGCGGCGCCGCATCCCTTGCGGATCAGGGAAAGACTTGCGCCGACCGTGGTCACGGCTTCGGAAACCGCCCCGCCGACGATCGGGACAGTCCCCTCCACGGCGAATTTCACGGCGCGCGCCGCCAGAGTGTCCGCGCCTGCCGCCAGAGACGACTGGATCCCCATGACGAAGGAAAAGACCGCCGTCAGAAACGTGATCACGATCAAAAGACCCTTTTTGAGAGTTTCGATAACGGGAGATATGTTCACCCGCCCGGCGATCGCCGACGCGCAGACAAGCGCCAGGACTGCTCCCGCGGCGGGAGCGAGAAAGTTTGCGGAAACGTTTTCGGTCACCGTTATGTACGTCATGAGGGCTGAGGAGTTCACCGCCATCTGAGTCACCCTGCCCGAGGAAATATAGATCGCGTTCATCACGGGGAGCATGGCGTTCATCATGGCGCAAAGGCGCGTCATATACGAGGTGACCGCCTCCACGGTCGATGCCGCCGCTCTCGTCACTTCAAGCGCCACCGCGGCGGACGACAACACGGAAAACATGCTGACGGCTGCAGATTTTCCTTCTCCCGCGAGACCGCAGACAAGAGACGACAAAACAAGGATCCCTGTTATCACCGCGAGCGACTTCACGGACCCGAAAAGTCCGTCCTTCAGCCAGCCCGCCAGCGCTTTTCCCCAAAAAGCCGGAGACAGCTTGTCCCGGAGGACTTCCGCCATCTCTGCTTCATTCTTCGCCGTGCCGATCTCTTCCGCTTCCTTTTTCAGATCGTCCGGCAGCTCGTTTATCACATCGCCGAGGTCGTAAACCCCCGCCTCCTCCGTCTGCTGACCGCCGTAGAAATCGTATTCGACAGCAGAAAGCGGACAGGCGCAGGACAAGATAATGAAAAACAGCGCCGCCGCGGCGCAGCAGACGCGCCTCATCCTCCGAGCAACCCGAGGGAGAGGTCGAGGATCTCCGAAATAAACGGAAGAGACAGCACCAGGATCTCGATCTTTCCCGCTAATTCCACAAACGAGGCGGCGCTCTCCTCCCCGGAGGAGCGGCAGATCCGCGCCGTTATATCCGTCAGGGCGGCGAGACCCGCCGCCCTGAGCAGAACTGACGCGTAATCCGTGATCCCGACCCTCTCCGATGCGTCCCTGACGAACGATACGATCTTGTCGACGCCCGGAAGCACGCCCGCCAGGACGACCGCCCCCGCCGCCGGGACTATGAATAGCGAAATATCCTTTCTCACCCCGCGCAGGACGGCGAGCGCCGCGGCGGCGAGTATCGCCGCCCCGCAGAGCTTCATGATCCCCGTCATAAGTCGAATATCTCTTTTATGTGTCCGAAAAGCTCGCCGATCCTCCCGACGAGGAGCAGAAGGACGATGACCACCCCGGCGACGGAAACGAGCGTCGCCTGCTCCTCGCGACCTGCGCGGGTCAGTATCTGATGGGACACCGCGACCAGCAGTCCGATCCCCGCCACCTTGATTATCAGCGAAACCTCCAGCATCCACCGTCATGTCCTTTCATTTCCAGAATACAGCCGTCACAGAAGACAGACTATCACGAAAAGCGCTCCGAGAGGCGGGACGAAGCGGTACATGTCGCGGCATCTCTCCAGTTCGTCGCACAGGCGGCGCTCCTCCTCCGACAGCCTTTCGGCTGTGTAATCGCAGAGACTTATCTCCTCGTCTCTGAGCCCTTTCCCGAGTTTTGACACAAACCGATCCATGATCTTTTCCGTCTCGGGTGACAAATCGAGGGAGCCGCTTTTCAGAGCCGCGTCGAGTCCGTCGCGGCGGAGAATTTCGCAAAATCCCGTTTTCCCGAGATACTCGTCGTCAAAAGCCGCGAAAAGCCCGTCGAGCGGGGTGAGAAAGAATGAAATATTCGATCTGATGAAACGAACGAGCTCCGCGAGCGAATGCGTCTGCCTTATCCTCGCGTTTCTTGACGCGACTGCCGTGTGACCGACGGCAAGGGACGTCATGACAAGAACGGCGGAGCCCGCAACAGCGGCAGCCGTCACGGCGCTGCGGAGCCGTCCCGCGCCGTAAGTTCAACGGAGTACCTGCCGTCCCCATCCCGGGAAATACCCGCGAAAATACCGAATACGTTTTTGTCGATGAGTCTTTCCGCGAACGGAGAAGATCTCACCGATGCGACCGTGTCTCCGTGGAACGAGGCGACGATTCGTATACCCGAGGACGTCGCCTCCTCGACCGCCCTGGCGTCCTCGGCAGAGGCGATCTCATCACAAATGATGAACTGGGGCGACATGGTCCGCGTCGCTATCTCGATCCCCTTCCCACGGGGATATCCGAGAAGGAAATCTGCGTTCAGCGGCTCGTCCTCGAGACCGGCTCCAAGCTCGAACCTGGTATCCACCACAGCCACGCGCCGCGCCGCATCACCGGATGCGAGGCACAAGATCAGCTCTCTGAGCAGCGTTGTTTTACCCGTCCCGGGAAGCGAGTAGACGAGAGCGTTGTCGCGGAAACCTCTCGATGACATAAGCTCAAACAATCCGTCCGCGGCGCCTGACGCCCTCTGAGGAATGCGGATCATGATCGAGGTCACGTCCGTTACCGCGTCGATCTTCCCGTCCCGGGTCACGGCGCGTCCGCATACCCCCGCGCGGATACCGCCCGCCGCGGAGACAAATCCCTCTCTCAAGGTATCTCCGTGGGTGTACATCGATCCTCCGCAGAGCTTGTCGAGCACATAGGCGGTCTCGTCCGGACGGCAGATCACGCCGCAGGACACGGACTCGTTCCCCATGGTCACGAACAGGGGCCTGCCGGTCCTGATCCGTATCTCGTTGATCCTGCCGGTCCTCAGCGCCACGGTCTTCACCGCCGCCTTCGCCAGCCGCACCGGGAGCATGAACAGCGCTTCCCTCTCCCTCAGCGTTCTCTCTTCCGTTTCGTCCGCCTCCCCTCTTTTGCGTTCTGCTCAATTATACTCGTCGGGGTCGGAAGGTATGACTTCAGAAAAAAGACGGAAAAAACACCATTGAAGATAAGGACTTAAGAAATAATTCATTCTATTATCTCTATTATTTAAATTTAACAATTTTTTAAAAAACAATTGACAAATCTATACAAATATGCTACAATCACAACAGGTGTAAAGTGCAATATGCTGATTTTTCCTCAAATTATCTTGAAGGGAGGAATAAATAGTATCTTTTTTTCGGTAAAGTATGTAGAGTCATAGAAAGGAAGGAGACGCTATGAATAAAAAAAGAAGATTGATTAAACTGCTCTGTTACGTAACTATGTTATGCATGGCCCCATCAATTATAGGTTTTTTTTCTCGGGTTGACGCAACATTCCATACGATTAATGAATCCGAGCCAAATGACACTTATCAAACAGCTGATACGACTTTCAATGATTTTGATAACTTCGGCACTATGAGTTCTGCGTCAGATGTTGATTGGTGGAAAATCACTTTTTCTTCGGAAGGAATCGCCAATTTTTGGCTCGGGAGTATTCCGTCAGGATGTAATTATGATCTCTCAGTGTACAATAGCGCAGGCACGCTCATTGCTTCTTCGAGCAAATCTTCGAACTCAAGTGAATATGCAAAGGTTCACGTGAGAACGGGATATGTTTACTATGCAAAGGTATATGTTCACAGCGGTAGCACTTATGATTCTTCGGACACTTATAAAATGAGGATTAAAAACTATGATCTTGGATCAGCAAACTTGTTTACATTTGATTACGCATTTATTAATACTCATCCCATTGCTCAATTGATTACCCCTTATCTAAACAATATGGGAATCTCCTCAAGTAATTGGCAAAACAAGGATGTGTTTTTTGCCTATGACAAGTTCCCCTCGTCCGACATATTTCTATTTGCATATCATGCCAATAAAGGCGTTTTGCAATTTAATGCACCAACTTCTCTAACTCACCTGTATGCGAAAAACACCGCTTTAATTCCTGCCACGGAAAAGGAGATAGATTCCTATTCGTCGAGTGCCTTATCTGATGTTAAATGCGCATTACTAATTGGGTGTTTGACAGGTGGCACAAGTGACAGTTACGGCAATTTAGTTGATAAAACTTTATCCAAAGGCGCCTTTACGGCAATAGGTTTCAATAATAGTATCTCTTTAGATGATGCCGAACTATGGACGGAAAAGCTTTTCTATTATTGTGAGTCAGGTTATAGTGTTGGACAGGCAAGAGCATTGACACACGGATGGGTATATGACAATTATTCATTGTTCGAAGATCCCGATTCAATCACTTCTCTTTATACCGGATCCAAGAGTCTTTATGCACTTAATATCGGGTATAATTGAATGGTTTCAAAAACACGTCTTTCGAATATCAGCCAAAGCGATCTCAAAAGCGATCTCATAGGGAAAAAGGAGGAAAACCTATTATGAGAAAAAGAATTATCGTGATAGTTGCCGTCTTTGTTGTGGCGGCTGTCGCACTGACCGCCACCGTGATTGCAGTAAGAGAAAATACAAAGGATCAACGACCCGTGAAAACAGGTGAAAGGTCCGGTTCATTCGAGATCATTGAAAACGTCGAAAACAACGTTTCCGTCGAGCCGTTCCAAAGAGCGGACGCCGAGCGGGAGAGGGATCTGACCTTTATGGGTGAGACGATCCGCCTCTCTTACGTCGAGTCGCAAAACAGGGGTCCCGGATTTATTTCCGACGTGTACTCCGACGGGGACGGCGGCAAATTCACCTTGAATGAGGACGGGATGCTTCTGGGTTTCGGCGCCGACGTGTCGACGCTTGACGATTCGGTACTGGGAGACGGAGATATCACCGGGGACGAGGCCGTCGGGATCGCCCGCACAACAGCTTCCGAAGCGTTCGGCAGTGAGACAGGCGAGCTCGATCTGATTTCCGTGAGGGACGACGGAGAATGGTATACCGTCACTCTCGGAGAGAGACTCGGTCCGGACGGCGAAATCGAGGGAACAAATTTTGTCGCCATGGTCCTCCGCAGCGGTCAGGTCTTTAACGCAAGCTGCAGTAACCGCGATATGCTGGACGGATTTGACAGATCCCGTCTTGACGGACTCGATCAGGATGATTTGTCCGGTCTGCTTGACAAATATCTGTCCGACGGCCTCGGGGATCAATACAGAGGGATGAGGATCTCGAAGGTCAGAGTTGAACCGCTTGACGACAACTTTGCTCTTCGGGTCACCGTGTACCCGATTATGGCCATTGACGAAAATACCGAGGGAGAGACGTTCGGAACAAGCGTTTACGTTTCCATCCCGTAATCGAAGATCATCTCCGCAGGAGGAGGGCGAGCGTCGCCCTCCTCTTTTTTTGCACTCAGCTGCGTCGGAAAAGGTTCCGGCGGGCATGACGCCAAAAAAACAACAAAAAAGCCGCAAAAAAATAAAAAAAGTCTTGCAAAACATTTTCATTTGTGATAGAATAAGGCGTATCTGCGAAAAAGGAGCGGTCCTCTGCCAAGCTCAGCATGAACGTTCCCGCATCAAAAGGAGGTTT
>CACXCL010000065.1 GCA_902766115.1 uncultured Ruminococcus sp. | reverse complement strand
GTTCCGTCAATGCAGAAAGTATTTCCTTGTTTTCTTCCATAGTTTCTCCTTTGTAAACAGCCGATCGTTATCAGCCTGCCGGAGCTATGCTGATTTCGCTGCCGGACGAATAGATGTTACCCCCGAACGTGGATTCGGTGGAATAATATGCGTCGTTCGTGAGATAGTCGTATTCGTTGTTGAACGTCCTGTACTGATCAAACAGCTGATCCGTGATGGTGAAATTCCAGACATTGAAGTACTGATTGATCACAGATACCGCATCCTGTCTGTTGACTACGAAGTACCCGTTCTGAGGAAGGCTTCCAGGGATCGTCAGCATTTTTATGTTCCCGGAGTCGACTCCCAGAAGGTTCTTTGCAAAATATATTGCCTTTTCAAGCGTCACGTTTGTGTCGACG
Source organism: uncultured Ruminococcus sp. (assembly GCA_902766115.1). Taxonomy (GTDB): domain Bacteria; phylum Bacillota; class Clostridia; order Oscillospirales; family CAG-272; genus RUG11130. The sequence continues at coordinate 10,474 of CACXCL010000065.1, read as the reverse complement.
TTGCTGTAGATCGCCCCCACCACGTCTGACAGCCTCTTGGCCTCCGTGATCTTGAGGGTGCTCTTCATCTTGGCGATCAGCGCGAACATGAACTGCTTCTGCGCGTCCTGCCGTCCGAGGTCCGCCAGCGCGTAACCGTATCTGTACCGGACGAATCCTTCGGCGGCGTTGCCGTCCAGGTGCTGATGACCGGCGGGAATGTTGATATAAAGTCCCTGGTCGGGATCGTTGTAGGTCATGGCAAACGGCACGTCCACGTCAACTCCGCCCAGTATGTCTACGATCCTTTTGAAGCCGCTCAGGTTCATGACGACGGTATAGTCGATCTTCACGGAGAGACCGTTTTCGATAAGCTTCGTAAATTCTGCTCTCGCGAAATCAGCGGCGTCTGATTCGTTATTGCCGTTGCTCATCAACTGATTGTGATAAAGCGTGGAGTATACGGCGTTGAGTTTGTTCGTGAAATAATCCCCCGAGACGTACGTATCTCTCGGGATCTGCATGATGTTCAGTGAACCTGTCGCCGTGTCGAGATTTGCCACCATCATGACGTCGGTGAGGAATGCGCTGGCGTCCCGCCCGAGGATAAGGAAATTATAGGAATCTTCTTTCCTCTTGGGATCTTTTACCTCATTTCCTTCATGGTCGACAAGATCTATCTTATTACCGCTTTCGTCGGTCGCGGCGATATTGAACGGGACCTCGTGACTCACCGAAGGCTTGTAGAAAACCAGGAATGAGACCGCCGCAAGAATGATGGTGTATATGATAAGGACCACCGCAATTATAACCTTTTGGACGGTTGACAGGCGTCCTTTCTGCTTCTTTTTCTTCATAACGATCGTCGTTTCATGTGCCATGTTATACCTCCTTAAGACGGCTGAGCCGTCCCGCTGTTTGTCCTCTTTACTTACTGATCGCGCGACCCGTCGGGATCGCCGAGCTTACGGATGTAATAATTCCTCGCACCTATTGTATCGGGATCTATCTGCTTTCCTTCCGCGATAAGGTTCCCGACGGTCAGATCGAACGACCGGATCATGGTCTCCGTGAAGTGACGGAGCATCCCGTCGCCGGATCTCTCTTTTCCGTCGTAGAAGAAATCGCGAAGTTCCACGCAATCGGGGAAAGTCCTCGTTTCCTCGATATAATCGGCGAGGTATATGATCGCCTCAAAGACGGTCATACCGTCGCGCCCGGTGGTGTGCCACCTGATCCCCGAAAGGATCTCGGGATCCGTCACATCGGGAAAATCCCGCGCCGCGAGCGCAGCACCGGTCTTCGCGTGGAAGGTTTTGGGGGAGAGCAGATCGGCATTACTGTATATTATACCAAATGTCCCGCAATATTGCAACTGTTTTTCGAGCTCATCCCTTTTTGTTATGTCGTGGAGCAGAGCGGAAACGCGCAGTTTTTCGGTTTTGTCCGGCAGGAACATCCGTCCGAGACGCTCCGCCTCCTTCTCCACAGCCAGCGTGTGCGCGTACCGTTTTTTCTTAAGGTACGGTCTTACCCGCTCACGGAGAAGGATGATTTCTTCTTCTGTTATGACATGAGACACGGCTATCCCCTTTATCTGTTGATCATTCCGGTTTGCCCGGCTTTATTTTCGCCACCTCAGGCGAGATAACGCGGTTTTTCTCCCTGGACGACGGCTTGAAAAGGATGATCTTTCTCCCGATCACCGCGACCACGTCCGATCCGGTCAAATCGGACAGTTGATCCGCGATCTCTCTTGCCGTTCCCGCGGCGTTTTCGAGAACGCTGATCTTTATCAGCTCACGCGCATCAAGCGCGTCGGCGATCGAGCGGCACATGGAATCGCCGACGCTTCCCTTTCCGACCTGAAAGACAGGCTGGACAGAGTTTGCGCGGCTCCTGAGATAAGCTCTCTGTTTACTGTTAAGCATAATAACTCCGGTTTTATTTCAGCACACGGGATAGAACCGCGGCGAACTTTTCCGCCGCGCGGCCTCTGTGGCTGATGCTGTTTTTCTCGTCGGCAGCAAGCTCGCCGAAGGTCTTCCCGAACTCGGGCGAAAAGAACACGGGATCGTATCCGAAGCCCAGATCGCCGTATTCTTTATCGGTGATCCTGCCGCGGCACTCACCCCGAACGACGGCGGTCATTTCCGCCGGACGTCCGGATCTTTCAGCCGTCTCTCGGCTTATACGAAGGTCTGCCGGGACCGAAAGACCGCTCCCCTCCGGCAGGCATAGCGCCATAACGCAGACGAATCCGGCTCCCCGCTCGTTTTCGGGAACGCCTTTCATGACTTTCAGAAGCTTTTCGCGGCAGGCGGCGGAATCGCACCCCAAACCCGCGTATCTCGCGGAACGGACGCCGGGATCTCCGCCGAGGAAGTCCACAGCGAGCCCGGAATCGTCGGCGATACCGATATATCCGAAGGACGCGGGGACGGACGCTTTGATGATGGCGTTTTCCTCGAACGTGGCTCCGTTCTCCTCGATCTCTTCGTCATGACCGATATCGGAAAGCGTGAGTATACGGATATCGGGACACACGGAGCCGAATATCTCGCGGAACTCTTTCGCCTTGTGTTCGTTATGCGTTGCCAGGACGACGTCCGTCATTGCTCTTCCTCCATCTCAAGGAGCGCGCGGACGAACATATCCGCGTCGAAGGGCTCCATATCGTCGATCTGCTCGCCAACTCCGATGAATTTCACGGGTATATCCACCGTGTTCTTGATGGCGAACACGGCGCCTCCTTTGGCGGTGCCGTCCAGTTTGGTCAGCACGAGACCGGTGATGTCGGCGGCTTTCTTGAATTCCTTCGCCTGCTCGATGGCGTTCTGACCCGTGGTGGCGTCGAGCACGAGAAGCGTCTCCCGGGACGCTCCGGGCAACTCACGACCGATGACTCGGTCGATCTTGGCGAGCTCGTCCATCAGGTTTTTCTTATTATGAAGCCGTCCCGCGGTATCTACCACAAGAACGTCGGCGCCTCTCTTTTTCGTCGCGGCGATCGCGTCGTAAACCACGGACGCCGGATCGGAGCCCTCGTTCTGCTTTATAAGATCGACGCCCGCTCTGTCGCACCAGATGGCAAGCTGCTCGATGGCGGCGGCGCGGAACGTGTCCGCAGCGGCGACGATCACCTTTTTGCCCCGGGACTTGAGGTTATGCGCTATCTTCCCGATGGACGTGGTCTTGCCCACGCCGTTGACGCCGATCACAAGGACGACGGACGGCGTCGTGTCGAGGACAAGGTCTCCGCCCTCTCCCACGTGGTCCCGGAGAATGGCGCAGAGCGCGTCTTTCACCGCCCCGGGTTCCGTAATTTTGTCTTCTTTGATCTTATTTCTGAGTTCTTCGATGATCTCCTCGGAAGTCTCCATGCCCATGTCGGCGCAGATCATGATCTCCTCAAGTTCTTCGAGAAGATCCTCGTCCACCCGGCGGAACGCCTTGATCACGTCGTCCACGCGGTTCATGACCGCTTCCTTGGTCTTGCGAAGTCCCTTTTTCAGTTTGTCAAAAAATGCCATGGCTCCTGTCACAGTCCCGCGTAACGCGGCCTTCCCCGTCGGCCGTCAGCCGACGAATTTTTCGTTCTCCAGAGTGTTGTTGATATCGAGAGTGAACACCTTTGAGATCCCCTTGCGCGGCATGGTCACTCCGTACAGCGTATCGGCGATGTCCATGGTGCCGCGGCGGTGGGTGATCATGATGATCTGCATATCCTTCGAGAACCGCTTCACGTAATTCGCGAACCGCGTGACGTTCACTTCGTCAAGCGCAGCCTCGATCTCGTCGAAGATGCAGAAAGGCGACGGATTGAACTTTATAAGCGCGAACATCAGCGCGATGGCGATGAACGCCTGCTCGCCTCCGGACAGAAGACTCAGATGCTTGATGGTCTTTCCGGGAGGCGCGGCGCTGATCTCGATGCCGCTGCCGAGCACGTCCTCCGGATCGGTGAGAGACAACTCGGCATTGCCTCCTCCGAACAGGTCGCGGAACACCTCGGTGAAGTTTTTGCTGATCGCCCGGAACGCCTCGGTGAACATCCGCTTCATGTCGTCCTCGATGGAGGAGATGATCTCCTCAAGCTCCGCGCGGGAGGAGAGCAGGTCGTCCATCTGACGCTTGATGCTGTCGTATCTTTCCTTGGTCTCGGCGTATTCCTGTATGGCGCCCACGTTAACGTTTCCCAGGGACTTGATCTCTGTGCGCAGCTCGTTGAAGCGGGCGCCTGTTCTCCGTCTGTTGGTCTCGTCGACGGCTTCCCACCCCTCGGAGCTTTCAAGTTCCACCGCGCCGCTGAAGGTAAGCTCGTACTCGTCCCAGAGGCGCGCGGTCATTTTGTCGATGTTCTCGCGGAGTTTTTCCAGTTTGTTCTCGTTCTTCGTGTGCGCGACGAACGCAAGCTCTTTTTTCGAGGTCTGCTCTTTTTCTTTCTTTCTCAACTCGGCGATCCCCGCCTCAAGCTTGTCGCCCTCCGCCTCGAGCTCGCGCTGCTTTTCCTCCAGTTCGCGGAGCTCGGCGTCGGATCTTTCCGACTCGCCCATGATCTCTTTCGAGCGGTCGGCGGCGGAAGCGATCTGTTCCTTCAGATTCTCGATCTCTTCCCTGCGCTGTTTTATCTCCGCCTCGCGCTCTTCGATCCTCAAGCCGGATTCCGCGATCGCACCTCCGGTATTTTCAAGGTCCTTTTCCAGACGCGCGGTCTCGATCCTGGCGGCTGCAAGCTTTTCCGTCTCCTCGTCCGCGCTGAGGTCGAAATCTCCCCTCTCGCCGGCGCGCTCAGCGCGCTCGGCGTTGATACGTGAGACCTCGGCGGTCTTTTCGGCTATCTGTTTCTCAAGTTCGGCTATCTGCGCCTCGTTTTCTTCCTTGCCGCCGTCGGAGTCGTCGACGTCTGCCGTCAGTTTTTCGATGACGCTCTTTGTGAAGTCGAGCTTTGCCTCGATCTCGCCCAGCTGAGTCTTCTCAGCCGAGCCGAGAGACTCGAGAAGACGGATCTTCTCCTCTCTGTCGACCCGCTCCAGGGCAAGCTTTGCCCGTTCCGTTTCAAGAGCGTCCTCGTCGGACGACGCCTTCTCGAGAAGTTTTTTCTCTGATTCAAGCTGCTTCTTCAGCGATTCGATCTGCGAATCCCGGGTGAGGATGCCGCTGTCCCGGCGCACACTTCCTCCGGTGAAGGAGCCGCCCACGTTGATCTGCTGTCCGTCGAGAGTGACGGCTCGGACCTTGAAAGAGCGGGCGCGCGCCATATCGGACGCGTTGTCGATATTATCGAACACGGTGACGCGGCCCAGCACGGAGCTGATGATGTCGCGGTACTTGGGATCGCATTCGACAAGCTCGTCGGCAAAGCCGACAAAGCCGCGGCATCCCGCCGCGCTCCCTGTCTCCTGATTTCTCGCGACGCCTTTTACGGTGGTGATGGGATAGAACGTCGCTCTGCCGGCGCCCGCGTTCTTCAGAGCGCGGATAGCCGCCTTCGCCGCCGCCTCGTCGGAGGTGACGATGTTCTGAAGCGCAGGTCCCAGCGCCGTTTCCACGGCGACGGAATACTCGTTCCCGACTTTGATTATCTTTGACAGCGGGCCGTGAACACCGGAGAGTCTCCCCTCCTTCACTTCATTCATAACGAATCGGACGCTGTTATTGTAACCGTCGAAGTGTTCCGCCATTCTCTCAAGAGCCGTGACACGGCTCTCAAGCGAGTCCACGGCGGCGGTCCGCGATACCCTCTCCCTTGATGCCGCGCCGAGGTCTCCGGTGATTTTTGCGAGAGACGCCGTCGCCTTTTCGAGGGCGGCTTTTTCCTCACTTATCTGACTGTCGTACTTCTCGGCTGTTCCTTTGGACCCGTAGTAGGATCTTTCCAGGTCGTCCCGCTGTTCTTTGTACTGCCTGATCTGCCGTTCCGTCTCAGCCTTCTGCTCGGAGCGCGATGAGACGGTGTTTTTCAGCACGTTCAGGCGGACGGAACAGTCTCCGATCTCCGCTTCCACGCGCTGTCTTTCTTCGAACAGTTCGGAAATTACCCTGTCCTTTTCGTCTCTTGATTTTATGTATCCGTCGCGCCGGTCCGAGATCGTCTTCTCGTTCTCACGCGATTTGTTTATCGCCGATTCAATGTTGCCAAGCTCCGCGGTCAGCTGTTCTTTCCTCTTCTTTTCCGCGTCGATCGCCTCCTCGGCGGCGCGGATCATCTCTTCCTCGTCAGCTCTTTTCTGCCTTGCGTGGAAGGTGTCGTTTTCCAGCAGCCGCGCGTCGTTTTCAAGCTTCGACGCGTTCTTTCTCTTTTCTCCGATCTTGTCGAGATTACGCTGGGACGCCTCTTTGTTATCACGCGAGAGTTCATAGTGGCGCTCGATCTGCGACTCGACGGCGCGTAGGGTGTCCTCGGCAAGCTCAAGTTCGTGAGAGGACATTTCCGTGTCGGTCTCGGTCTTTTCAAGCTCCTCCCTGGCGCCCTTCATATCGTAGAGCCATAGGGATACGTCCAGCCGCTTTTTTTCATCATAAAGCTCCAGATAACGTCTCGCCTTTTTTGAATCGCGCTCCAAAGGCCCGAGACGGGATTCCACCTCGGTCTGGATATCGGACACGCGTTCCATGTTGGCCTCGGTCTCGGCGAGCTTTTTCTGAGATTCCTGCTTGCGGTAGCGGTATTTGCTGATACCTGCGCTCTCCTCGAAGATGGACCTCCTGTCCTCGCTTTTCTTCGAGATTATCTCGGCGATCTTGCCCTGACCGATGATGGAATACCCCTCGCGTCCCACGCCTGTGTTCATGAAGAGCTCGTAGATGTCGCGCAGGCGCACCTGTTTTCTGTTTATGTAGTACTCGCTGTCGCCGGCGCGGTAGTAACGCCTGGTGACGGTGATCTCGTCGTATTCGCTGTTTATTGTCTTTCCTTTCCCGCTGTTGTCGAAGGTGACGGACACCTCGGCGTACCCCATGGGGCGCACTCCGTCCGCGCCGGAAAAGATGACGTCCTCCATCTTGCTTCCCCTGAGGTTCTTCGAAGAAAGCTCGCCCAGCACCCAGCGCATGGCGTCGGTGATATTCGATTTTCCGCTCCCGTTGGGACCGACGATGATCGTTGCGCCCGGATTGAAGTTCAGTACGGTCTTGTCAGGAAATGATTTGAACCCGTGGACCTCAAGCGATTTCAGATACAAGTGGACTTCCTCCGTTTCGTTGTTTTGATCCCCTCTCCGGGGCTGCGGCGCGGGCCTTACGGCGACAGTGCGACGCTAAAACAGTCTTACCTGAATATTATACCTCAAAAGGGAGTTTTTTTCAAGGAAAACCGCGCGTTTTATGGCATATTGGTCCAAAATTTCCGTTCTGTTCCGTCCCTTGTGTCCTATGGCTGCCGAGAGGTCCCCTGCCGGAACGGAAATTTCCACGGAACCGGTGAGTTCTCCGTCTTTTTCGAGGCGTGATATCTCGCGAAATATCGCCCGCCTGTAGATCTCGCTTTTTACAAGCTCGCCCATAGCAGGATGCCTCGGGCCCGCGATAAAATCGCCCTCCTCCGACAGTCTGTCCGTGTCACAGAGTCCAATCCTGAGGCACCTCACCCCGTTTTTCAGAAAAACGGTCAGCGCGTCGGCAGAACGGACGACGGCTTCATCGACTGTCAGAGGAACGTATTCTCCCCTCTCGGTCATCCCGTTCAGTTCCGTGTTTCTGAAAACAAGCGTGGGATAGATACGGCTCGCTTCCGCGCCGAGGGCGCAGATCTTCTCCGCGCATTCGACCTCGTCCCGCGGAGTCGACAAAGGGAGCCCCACCATCATCTGCCCGACGAAGGGGATACCCCCTTCCCTCAGCAGTCCCGCTGCGCGTTCCGTGTCTGCGGCGGTGTGGCCTCTCCTTGAAAATTCAAGCACTCGGTCATTCATCGACTGGATCCCCAGTTCGACAGCACGTACGGCGTATTTTTGCAGTATCCCGACGATATCGGGGTCGATATAATCCGGTCTCGTCGACATTCTTATGCCGCACGCTTTTCCGCCCCGGACGTATCCCTCGGCAAGGTCGAGCAGGCGGATCATGAGTGACCGGTCTATCCCGGTAAACGATCCGCCGAAAAATGCGATTTCGCACTCATCGTCTTCCCTCACGGTAGTAAGCGTCTCGTCGATCACGGCGCGCGCGTCGTCCTCCGAAAAATAACTTATGCCCGAGATAGCGCGCTGATCGCAGAAAACGCACTTATTCGGGCATCCGAGATGGGGTACGAACACGGGAATATTTATATGTCTCACATCGCACCCCGTATATTATTCCTCTCCGAACAACAGGAGCGCCTCTTTGGCGGCGAGCTGCTCGGCTTCTCTTTTGGATCCGGCTTTTCCGTGGCCGATGACGTTGCTGTTGAGCCGCGCCTCGATCTCGAATACCTTGTCGTGATCGGGACCGGATTCGCCCACAAGAACGTATTCCAGCTTTTCCGAATTCGCCTGCTGGATGATCTGCTGAAGGGCGGTCTTGTAGTCCTCGAAAGCCCCGCCGCTCCTGATATGCCCGATTTCCGCATCGATGAAAGGCAGGACGAACCGTCTGACAGGTTCCACGTCGTTTCCTGAGTCGATGAACATTGCGGCGAGGAGCGCCTCGAAGGCGTCGGACGTGATGGACGCCCTCTCACGGCCGTTGTTCATGTCCTCCCCGCGTCCCAGGTACATATACCTGCCGAGCTCGATCTCGGCGGCGTATTTCGCCAGGGCCTTCTCGCAGACCACGGCGGCGCGTATCTTGGTCAGATCTCCCTCCTGGAGGTCCTTGTATTCCTCAAAAATATGAGTGCTTGTCACAAGGGACAGAACGGAGTCCCCGAGAAATTCCAGACGCTCGTTGCACGCCGATTCCTCACCCCGCGCCTTTTTCTCATTGGTAAAAGAAGAGTGAGTGAGCGCCACGGTCAGAAGAGACTTGTCCCTGAACGTGTAACCGATCCTCTTCTCGAGAGAATCGGGAGAAATAATATTACTGCTCATCGCTGTTTCCCTCTTTCTCCGTATCTTTTTTGCAGCCCTTCAGTTCCGCGATCCCGGCGAGCTTGTCGGAGAAACCCGACCGGGCGAATCTTTCCGCCTGCCTTATCGCGTTGAGGAACGCTCTCGCGTCGGAGCTCCCGTGCGCCTTGATCACGGGTTTCCTTAGTCCGAGGATCGGCGCTCCGCCGTATTCCGACGCGTCAAATCTTGTTTTGAGCCCTTTGAGTTTGCCCTTCATGGGATATGCGAATATCTTTGACGCCGCGTTTTCCGTCAGGGTCTCTTTCAGAGTCCTGAAAAGGAAGGAGGCGACGCCCTCAGCGAGTTTCAGCGTGACGTTTCCGGTAAATCCGTCGGTCACGATCACGTCGCAGGGTCCGTAAGGGACGTCCCTTGCCTCCACGTTGCCGATGAAGTTGACCGATCCCGTTTTTTGAAGCATACCGTACGCCTCCACAAGCGCCGGCGTGCCCTTGTGCTCCTCGACGCCGTTGTTCAGCAGTCCCACCGTGGGGGAAGCGATCCCCATAACGTTCTCCATATAAAGCGATCCGAGGATCGCCCACTGAAGAAGATACTCCGGAAGCGCCGTGACGTTCGCCCCGCTGTCGAGGAGGAGCGTAGGCCGGGCGAACGGAAGGATCGCGCCGATGGCGGCACGTTTGATCCCCTTCACGTTCCGGACGATCAGGGACGATCCCATGAACAGAGCGCCTGTGTTCCCCGCACTGACGAACGCGTCGCCGCCGTCCCTCAGGAGGCGGAGCCCCTCGCTCATGGAAGAGTCTTTTTTGCCCTTGACCGCCGAGATCGGATCGTCCTCCATGGTGATCACGGTCTCCGTATGGACGACCCGGATCCTTGCCATGTCGGCGCCGTTCTGCGTAAGGCGTCTTTTTATTTCATTTTCGTCACCTGTGACGACGAACTCCGCATCCGTTCCACGGGACGCCTGAGAGATGGCTTTTACCGTCTCTTCCGGCGCGCGGTCGCCGCCCATGGCGTCGATTATTATCTTCACGAATATACCTCCCTCTGTCAGAGCGTCATTCTTCTCCCGCGAGAGTTCGAATCATTCCGGCGAGGCGGTCCGTCTCCTCAAGGGAACGGCGCGCCAGGGCTTCGTTTCTCATTCGCTTGCCCCCTTTGACTCTCGTTTCAAGCGGGGCGACAACGCCGAAATTGGCGTTCATCGGTTGAAAATCTCCTTGTCCGCCGAAGGCGACGTAGTTTGCCATTGCTCCGATAACTGTCGTCGGCGGAAAAGGCAACGGCTCCTCGCCGCGCGCCCTGAGCGCGGCTGAAAGACCCGCGACAAATCCCGAAGCCGCGGATTCAACGTATCCCTCGACTCCCGTCATCTGCCCGGCGAAGAAAAGTCTGCCGTCGTCTCTGACTGAGTAATCGGGATCGAGAAATCCGGGGGAATTCAGAAAAGTATTCCTGTGCATGACACCGTAGCGGAGAAATTCGGCGTTCCCGAG